>JAFZZD010000803.1 GCA_017615955.1 Victivallales bacterium | reverse complement strand
GCCTCTGCGCCTCTGCGCCTCTGCGTTAAAAATCTCTGCGCCTCTGCGCCTCTGCGCCTCTGCGTTAAAATCTCTGTGTCTCTGCGTTGGGTTAGTGTTTTAGGGCGGCTTGGATCAGGCCGACGAAGAGTGGGTGCGGCGTGAATGGACGGGATTTGAATTCGGGGTGGAACTGGCATCCGATGTAGAATGGATGCTCTGGCAGTTCCACCATTTCCACCAGGTTGCCGTCCGGACTGGTGCCGCCGACCTTGAGGCCAGAGGAAATCAGTTTTTCCTTGTAGTCGTTGTTGTATTCGAAGCGGTGCCTGTGCCGTTCCGATATTTCAGCCTTGCCATATAGCTTCGCCGCAAGACTGTCCTCCACCAGGCGGCATGGATATGCGCCCAGACGCATGGTGCCGCCTTTCGCGGAAATGCCACGCTGTTCAGGCATGAAGTCAATCACTGGATGCGCAGTTTCTGGATTGAATTCCGTTGAATCCGCATCCGCCAGACCAAGCACATTCCTGGCATATTCTATCACCATGCACTGCATTCCCAGGCAAATGCCCAGGCATGGTATCTTATGCTCGCGGGCATAGCGCAGCGCAGCCACCTTGCCGGCAATGCCCCGCACGCCGAAGCCCCCTGGCACAAGAATGCCATCATAGCCTTCCAGTTTAGAGCAATCCTGCTCCAGTTCCTCAGCCTCCAGCATGTCGCATTCCACCTTGGCCTGCAAGGCGATGCCCGCATGGGCGAAGGATTCAAATATGCTCTTGTACGCATCCCGCAGCCCTGCATATTTGCCCACCATGGCAATGCGGCATTGCCTGGAGGGATGCAACACACGGTCCAGCAGCCAGTGCCAGTCGTCCAGCTTGCTTTCCCGGACTGGCAACCCGAGCAATTTCAGAACCTTGGCGTCCATTCCACGATCTGCCAGTTCCTGTGGCACCTCGTATATGGAATGCTCCACATCCTGCTCCTCAATCACCATTTCATCAGGCACATTGCAGAAAAGCGACAACTTGCGGCGCTGCTCGTCCTCAATGGGATTCTCCGTCCTGCACACCAGCATATCAGGGAATATGCCTATGCTATGCAAAATGCTGACGGATTGCTGGCTGGGCTTGGTCTTCATCTCGCCCACCGACTTGATATACGGCACCAATGTGAGGTGTATTACAATGGCATTGCCAATTCCAGCCTCGTTCTTGAACTGGCGTATCGCCTCCAGGAACGGCAGGGATTCTATGTCGCCAGCAGTGCCGCCGATTTCCGATATGACAATGTCGATGCCTGGCTTGGCTGCACTGCGCACAGCAGCCTTGATTTCATCCGTGATGTGGGGTATCATCTGGACAGTCGCGCCAAGATAGGCCCCTTCACGCTCGCGGGCTATGACGCTGCTGTATATTTTGCCGCTGGTATAGTTGCTGTGGCGGTCGCAGGACACGCCAGCAAAGCGTTCATAGTGCCCCAGGTCCAAATCCGTTTCCGTGCCATCGTCAGTCACATAGACTTCCCCATGCTGGTAGGGGGACATGGTGCCAGGATCCACATTCAGATATGGATCGAATTTCTGCATCGCAACTGAATAGCCCCGGGATTTCAACAAATACGCCAAACTTGCCGCAGTTATGCCCTTACCCAATCCGGACACAACACCGCCCGTAATGAAAATATGCTTCGTCATGACTTCGCCAAAATGTTGTTTTTATTTGGGGATATGGCAATTGATATGCCAATAATATCTGTCCTTACATTTGGCGCTTCTGGTACATAAAATGTAAATATAAAAGAAGAACTATACGTTTTTTGTAATAACAAAAGGCTATGTTCCCCATGAAGGTCGGTAATGAAAGCAGCGAAGCGATGCGGCTGCCCTCTCCAGTGCAAAGCCATGGCACAAGCCAGCATCGTGCCCTGGCAGGGACCGCAGCGCGGTCCCACGTGAGTAACCTCGGGTGGAGCGCCGCGACACCCGAGGATGCGCCACGCCGGGAGACTGC
>JAFZZD010000079.1 GCA_017615955.1 Victivallales bacterium | reverse complement strand
GTCCTCCGTCCTAACGCGCGGCCCCTGGCCGCGCGAAACAAAATCTGCGATTGGCGCGTTTGAAAATTCGGCAACTTCTGCTAATGTAGGGCGCAAACATCAAGATGGACCTTTTCCTAGCGGAAATTCCTACCAACCTAGGTCGCATTTAAATAGTGAGCCCCAAGGTGGTTGCCAGAAATGGCGATGTGGCGTAAGCAAAAAAAGCTCGCTTTTGTAAACGCAGGCAAGGGTTCCTTGATTAAACATCGCAGGAACCCTTTTTTTATGGTTGCTGCAAAAGTCAAAGAAAAATATCGGAGGAAACAAATGAAAAACCAACGCGTATTCACATCTGAATCGGTATCGGAAGGGCATCCAGACAAGGTCTGCGACCAGATTTCCGACGCCATACTCGACGCTATTCTAATGCAAGATGCGGAAAGCCATGTCGCCTGCGAAACACTTGCCTCCACCAACTTCCTCGTCATCGCAGGCGAAATCAGCAGCAATGCCAGAGTGGATTACAAGGCAATTGCAAAACGTGTCATCGACCGTATCGGATACAATGTGCCAGGACTGGGTTTCTCCGCCCAAGACGTGGAAATAGAGCTGCGTGTAAACACTCAATCGCCTGACATCGCCTTGGGCGTAAACAAGGCAACCGATGTGTTGGACGACCAAGGCGCTGGCGATCAGGGCCTTATGTTCGGCTATGCCTGCAACGAGACACCAGCACTCATGCCCGCCCCAATCTACTATGCACACAAGCTGGTGGAGACCATGGCGGCGCTACGCCATCAGGGCAAGGCGGATTTTCTGCGCCCAGATGCAAAGAGCCAGGTGTCAATCCGCTACGACGAGAATGGCGTCCCCGCTGCGCTGACAAACCTGGTCATCGCGCACCAGCACACGCCTGGCACGGAAAAGAAAGTGGAGGACTTCGTGAGGGAAGTCGTACCCCAGGTGATACCCGCCAATCTGCTGAAGGACTTTGACCTGAATGGCAAGGACTGCCACATCAATGGAACTGGCACCTTCGTGGTGGGTGGCCCCAACGGAGACTGCGGCCTCACTGGGCGCAAGATCATCGTCGATACATACGGCGGCATGGGAAGACACGGCGGCGGCGCATTCTCTGGCAAGGATCCATCGAAGGTGGACCGCTCGGCCTGCTACATGGCACGCTACGTGGCGAAGAACATCGTGGCGGCGGGACTTGCCCAGCGTTGCGAGATACAGGTTGCATACGGCATTGGCCTGGCAACGCCACTTAGCTTCCTGGTAGATACATTCGGCACTGGCAAGGTGGACGATGCGGAACTCACGGCAATGCTTGCGGAAGGGAAGCTGTTCGACTTCCGTCCACGCGCCATTATCGAGCGGCTTGGTCTGAAACATCCAGGCAACGGCTGGTGCTACGAAAAGGCGGCCAGCTATGGCCATTTCGGCAGGGACATCTTCCCATGGGAAAAGACAGATATGGCTGCTGAACTGAAAAAACACTTCGCATAATCCAGAGCCAGAGACGCGGAAATTTTAACGCAGAGACGCAGAGATTTTAACGCAGAGACGCAGAGATTTTAACGCAGAGACGCAGAGATTTTAACGCAGAGGCGCAGAGGCGCGGAGACGCAGAGTTTTTAAGTGCTTCTGCGTTTCTTCATTTAGGGGATTTTCATGAAAAGCCAGGACATAATTGATTACGGCAATCTGCCGCAGCCGCCTAGAGAAAGCTATGCTTTCATTGAAGACCTGAAACGGCCCATGGACTACTCGCTGCCGCAGGGGCATGGATGCGATGCAGGGGAATTAAGCAGTGCACTGGAAAAAGGCGTGTTCTTGCGCAACGAGGGACTTGCGCCACGCACTGCGATTGCCTCGTTCAGGCGCCTGCTCAAGGCAAGGGGCATTGCGGAATGCACTGGTAGCAGCTACCCGATTGCATTTCAGGTGGATGGCTCGCTGCAACATGAGGAATACATCATCACCACAGGCAAAGACGGCGCGAACATCACAGCAGCGGACCAGGAGGGCTTCCGTCGTGCGGTCTATCACTTGGCTGAACTGGTCGCGCAGGCTGAAGGCAAGTCGATAATGCCTGGCGCATGGCGGCGCAGGCCCTTTGTAAAGCACCGCATATCGCGCTGTTTCTTCGGCCCCACCAACAGGGCGCCATATTTCATCGACGAGCTGATGAACGATGTGGACTATTATCCAGAGAACTACCTTGACAAGCTGGCGAGGGAAGGAGTCAATGGCCTCTGGCTCACGATGTATTTCAAGGATCTGCCCTCCACGGTATTCCCCAACAGGGGCGCTGATGCGGAAAAACGCTTCGCCAAACTGCGCAAGACAGTGGAGCGCTGCGCGGAATACGGCATCAAGATATACGTGTTCACCAGCGAACCCAAGTTCTTCGGCCCTGAATCGTTCACAATCAGGCACAGCGAGGCGGAAGGCATACCTGGCGTCATTGGGGAGGCAATCAACGACTGGAACAGGTTCTGCATCGGCAGCGAAAACGGACGCAAATATCTGCGTGAAAGCACAGAGGCCATATTCTCTGCGGTGCCTGGCCTGGGCGGACTCATCAACATCATGTACGGCGAGGACAACGGCTCATGCATTGGCGGCGCGTACAAGCCAGGTGGCTGCCCCGTCTGCCACCAGCAAGACCAGGCGGAGGCATTCGCCAAGCTGGCGACATTGTTTGCGGACGCCATACACAAGTACAATCCAGACGCGGAATACATCGGCTGGTTCTACGCGCCAGGCCAGGAGGACGGCACTCCCTCAATGGAACGGCTGCTGAAAATCGCAAAGGCATGGCCTGACAACTGCACCATGATGCTGAACTTCGAATCAGGAGGTCACATAATGCAGCTGGGCAAGGAACGGCTGGTGTCGGACTATTCACTGGCATTTGTGGGTCCATCGCAGTTGTTCGCCGAGGCGAGCGACATCGTTCCCCGTCTGGGCGCCAAACTCCAGGTGGGCTGTTCCCACGAGGACGCCTCCGTTCCATTCATTCCAGTGCCTGAGAACCTCTATCTCAAATACTCCTTCATGGAGAAGCACAATATCGCCGCCGCAATGCAATGCTGGTATTTCGGCAACTACCCAGGGCTGATGAACAATGCGGCCGGCAAGCTGTCATTCCTGCCATTCCCAGGCAGTTCCAAGCAATTTCTGGAGGAGCTGGCACGTCCCTTCTGGGGAAGGGATGCGCAGAAAGTGGCCCAGGCGTGGCAGTTTTTCTCCCAGTCATACAGGACCTTCCCCGGCAACCTCATGTTCGAGTGGTATGGTCCGCTGCACAACTCCATTGCCTGGCCACTGCATTTATTCCCTGTTGACCAGCCCATTTCCCAGACCTGGGTGCTGGAGCACTTCCCGCGCTGCAGCGGCGACCGCATAGGGGAATGCATCGGCTACAACCACACTTTGCAGGAAATACTTGCGCTTTGCGATGAGATGAGCAGCATCTGGCAGCAGGGCATGCAAATCATGGAAGAACTGGCACCCGCATACAAGGATGCGCCAGACCGCATTGCCGACATACGCCTCGCCAAGGCAATCTCCCTTCAAATGGCAAGCACATGCAACGTGCTCCATTTCTACCAGCTACGGGAAGACATGCTGCGGCAGCACAAGGACCTTCGCCCAGAAATGAAGCAACTGGTGCTGGATGAAATCAAGAACTCTGAGGAAATGAGGGAGATTTGCCTCCAGGACAGCCGCATTGGCTACCACTCCGAGGCAGAAGGGTACCTCTTCTTCCCTGAAAAACTGGAAAAGAGAATCGAATTGCTCAAAAAGCTGCTGGAAGAGGATTTCAATGCCTTTGACATAAAAGCACCGTGGATTGATGAATACACTGGCAGGAAGCCAGCAGGGGCAATCGCCAGCTGCGGTGGCATAAACAAAATGCAGAATGGCACCGCCTGGAGCGCGAACTTGGACGGCGAGGCGCTGCAGATCAGGCTCGTCAATGTGGCAGGCAGGAAATGCAGCATCTACATTGAACCCTGCAGGTTGTGGATGCCATTCCTCATAATGCTGGACACCGCTGGCAATGTCACCACGCGGCCAGGCGCCTACACGGCCAAGCACCACTTTGGGGAGAAGGCATGCGTCAGCGCTAGCCGCCAGGGCAAAGACATTGTTGTGAATGTGCCGCTGCTGATTTTCCAGGGGCTGCACACCGAGGGTTTCCCCTACAGGATAAACGTCTTTGGCGAAGGCTTTGCATGGCGGGAACAGCACCCGCTGCCAAGCCGCCTGACGCATGCTGACTTCAACCCTGACGACCTGGGCTGGCTTGTTTGATATGTGAGGGTGTTGCTTCGTGCAGCCGGGGCCGCGCGTCAGGACAGAGGACTTCCATGCGCCCCAGGCAGACGGGTTGTTCCGCGCGGCCAGGGGCCGCGCGTCAGGACGGAGGACTTCCAT
>JAFZZD010000802.1 GCA_017615955.1 Victivallales bacterium | reverse complement strand
TTACCTACCCTCATGAGGAACAGAGCGTTCAAAAATAATCTGTGATAATCTGTGTTAATCTGTGGATAGAAAAAAGGAAACGGCAATGGAAAATTCATTTTTGATCAGGAATGGCAAGATTGTGGACCCCAAGAGCGGCAAGGTGCAAATTGGGGACTTGAGGATAGAAGGCGGGCGCATTGCGGAAATCGGCACTGCATTGGCTGAAAAGGCTGGCGAGAAGACCTTTGACGCCACAGGCAAGCTGGTTATGCCTGGTCTGGTGGATCCCCACATGCATCTGGAAGGCAGCACCTACGGCTGGAACATGCTTGCCCGCGCGGGCGTCACCACTGCATTGGAAATGGATGCAAGCACACCTCCTCCACAGTTCATTGAGAAATGCCGCAAATACGGCAGCGGCATCTGCGTGGCGTTTGTCAGCGGCCTGATCCCGCGCAGCAATCTTACTGGACCAGACCCGTCAGCCAGCGAATTGGCGGAGAAGATTGACCAGGCCACCAGCGGCGGCGCCATGGGCGTGAAGCTGATTGGCGGGCACATGCCATTGACGCGCAGGGCGACTGCGGATGTGGTGCGCCTTTGCCATGAAAGGCGTGTGTGGATGGCGTTCCATACTGGCACAGTTGAGACCAATGGCGACATACGAGGCATGGTGGAGGCCGTGGAACTGTCCCAGGGCATGCCCATGCACATTGCACACATCAACTCATACTGCCGCGGCGGCGTGTATGCGCCTGTGGAAGAGGCGAAGATAGCGCTTGAGGCAATCAAGAGCAATCCCAATCTGAGGACGGAATCGTATCTGGCTCTAATCAATGGCACCAGCGGATATTTTATGGACGAGACCACTCCCCGCAGCCGGGTGACTGCCAACGAACTGCGCAGGGCCGGGTATGAAGTGTCTAGGTCGGCATTGCGCCAGGCAATACTTGATGGCCGTGCCTGCGTCAATGGTGAGGACACTGTCCGCAAGGAAGTGGTGCTGCTGCCTCCAGAGGAAGGCCTGAAGTACTACGATAAATATGATGGTAAGGTCACCATGAGCTTCTATGCCAATTCGCCCATTTCCTCCACGGCATTGGCGCTTTCCAAGGACAGCACTGGCAAGTACATAGTGGATGCCTTGTCCACTGACGGCGGCAAGATTCCAAGAAACCTGACTTTGCACCAGGGCCTGCTGCTGGTCAAGTTCGGTGCCTTCACATTGCCGGAATTCTCGCTAAAGGCGTCTTTGGCGGGTGCGCGGATGCTGGGCTTCACCGACCGTGGCTACATCCAGGAAGGCGCGGCGGCGGATGTGATCGTGGTGGACTATGACAAGATGGTGGCAGAACTGGTTTTCGCCGATGGCAAGCTGATCTGCGACCACGGAGACATCCTGGGCAGCGATTGCCGCATTGTCACCACCGAGCGCGGGCGCAAGGCATTGGAGGAGAGCGGTGCGCAGTTCTATGTGCACCAGCCAGACTGGCTGGAGGGCGTGCCACGCTCCGAGGCGGCTCCCTGCGCCATGCCCAGTTGCAAGAAGACCATAGGCATACTTGGCGGCGTGGGGCCATTTGCAACTGTGGACCTTTTCCAGAAACTGGTGAAGGCGACGCCTGCCCGCAGCGACCAGGAACATCCACATACCATAATCGACAATGACTGCCAGATCCCTGACAGGACCGCTGCCCTGCTGGGCAAGGGACCCTCTCCAGTGCCAGAGATGCTTAACGCCGCGCGTCGTCTGGAAGCGGCTGGCGCGGACTTCATAATCATGCCATGCAATACAGCCCATGCATTCCTGCCAGAGGTGGAGCCATACGTGCAGATCCCGTTCATCAACATGATTAAGTCCGTGGTCGCCTATATCCAGGAAAAGCATCCTGCCGTGAAGAAGGTGGGCTTGCTTGCAACCACTGGCACTGTGAAGTCTGGCGTGTATGCCAAGGAATTGGAGGCGGCGGGGCTTGAGATAGTGACGCCTGACGAGGTGGTGCAGGGTGATGTGATGGATGCCATCTACTCCCCCGAATACGGCATCAAGGCTGGCGGGCATGACAAGGCACGTGAGAAGATGCTTGCCGCTGGCAAGACTTTGGTGGCGAAGGGCGCACAGGTGGTCATACTTGGTTGCACTGAAATACCTCTGGTGGTCGGCGCCAATGACCTGCCAGTCCCGGCAATTGATGCAACGGAGATACTTGCCCAGGCGGCAGTGAAGCGCAGTCAGAATAAATGAGGTTTCTCTGTTTCATATTGCTGTTGACGCTTCTGGCGTTCTGCCAGGAGCTGCGCCCATACAGCAAGACCTATTCCCAGGGACCGCTGGAATTGAAGGTGGAACTGGACAGGACCACAGCGGGGCTTGAGGACAGCATCGCCTTTACGCTCACGGCTGTTGCACCAAAAGAATATTCAGTTGCATTTCCAGATTTTAATAAAGGTGAAATTCTGAAATACCTTATTGTGCAGCAACAGCCAGATGCCGTACCAGCGCCCTGCGGGGATGGGCGTGTCCTGTATCAGAGGCGTCTTGTTCTTGAACCCGTCATAATCCGCGAGGCATTTAAAATCGGAAGCTTTGCTGTAGGCTTCAAGAAGGGGGACGAGACAGCCCACGAGATTGAGACAGAGGAGATCCCTCTTGAAATAAGCATACCTGAAGACGAAGAGATACAGAAGCGTTTGGATGCCGAGTTGAAAAGCTCCAAGAAGCCGTATTCCCGCCTGGAGCCTCCCAGTATTGTGCCGTATGTGGCATGGCCTGCAGCTGTGCTTGTCGCGTTGTGCATATTTGTTTTATTGACCAGATATGTCATAAGAAAGAGGCGTGAAAAAGCAGCGTTGCCGCCGCCACCCTTGCCGCCATGGGTGATTGCACAGCAGGAACTGGACAGGCTTATGGAGGCAAAACTGCCCGAAAAGGGACTTGTAATGGAGTATTACAATGAAATCCAGTTGATATTGAGGACTTACATCGAAGGGCGTTTCCAGATACGTGCGCCTGAATTGACCACGGAGGAATTTCTGGAAAAGGCCAGGTCCGCCTCCAATGAAGTGGCGAAGTACAGGCCACAGCTGGAGCAGTTTCTTACGCACTGCGACCTGGTGCGCTTTGCGGCGCAGGTGCCGCGCCAGCAGGAAATCGAGGGCACATACACGTCCTGCAGGGACTTTGTCAATGCAACCATACCTGCGCCAGGCGGGCCAGAGGGCAAGGAGGCACAGCCATGATGCGCTTTGAAATGCCATGGGCCTTCCTGCTGCTGTTGCTGCCATGCATAATCTATGCATTGCGCAGGCGTTTCAGGCGTGGCGCCTTGCGGTTCTCGTCCCTTGATGCTGTCAAGGCGGCGGGTGTTTCCTGGCGTGTGCGTCTTTCATTCATGCCATTGGCGCTGCAACTGCTGGCGTTTCTGCTGCTGGTGATTGCGCTGGCACGCCCTCAGGCCGGCAATGAGAAGATACAGAACATAAGCCAGGGCGTGGCAATTGAAATGCTGTTGGACAGATCCACATCCATGAGCCTGTTCATGCAGGATGGGGGCAGTGCGCGGCAGCGTTTTGAATTGGCGAAGAAGGTGTTCAATGATTTTGTTTTTGGCAATGGGGCTGACATGAATGGCAGAAAGGAGGATCTGGTGGGACTGGTCACATTCGCCAGATATGCGGACACGATTTGCCCGCTAACATTGAGCCACGAGGTGCTGCGCCCATTCCTGAATACTGTGAAAATGGCTGAAATTCAGGAGGAGGACGGCACTGCCATAGGCGATGCGCTTATGCTGGCGGCGGCACGTCTCCATACGGTTGAGGAAAATCTGAAGCAGCAGTCCAAAAAGGCAAAGGAGGACTACAAGATACAGAGCAAGGTGATCATACTGCTGACTGACGGTGAGAACAACTGCGGGCGCAAGACGGTGGCGCAGGCAGGCGAGGTGGTGGCCAAGTGGGGCATCAAGTTGTATGTGATCACAATCACGGGCGACGCCTATCAGCAAGTAGGCACCCGTCTGCGCCGCGTGATGACGCGTCCGCCAGATTTGCAGGAACTGGAGGGCATTGCCCAGGCGACGGGCGGCTTCTGCAAGAAGGCCTGGGATGCAAAGTCCTTGCGTGAACTGTATGGAGAAATTGACAAGCTGGAGAAGAGCCAGGTGGAATCCACCAGCTACATCGACTACAAGGAATTGTGCCAGCCCTTTATGCTGGCTGCATTCATTTGCCAGGCGCTTGCCCTGGTTTTGTCTGCAACCGTATTCAGGAGGCTACCATGATCTGGAGAAATCTTGAATACCTGAATCTGCTGTGGGCATTGCCGCTGTTTGTGGCATTGCATATCTACGCCTCCTACAGGCGCAAGAGGGCATTGGCCAGCTTTGCGGACACCACCATGGCTGCAAGGCTGAATGCCGCCTCCTCGCCTTACGCCAGGCTGCTCAAGGCGGTGTTGCGCATTATGGCATTGGCCTTGCTGATAGTCGCCATGGCGCGTCCATGCTGGCATCCAGTGTCACGCGAAGTGCACCGCAAGGGCAGGGACGTGGTGTTTGTGCTGGATATTTCACGCTCCATGCTGGCGGACGACTTGCAACCAAACCGCCTGGAACGCGCCAAAATCGCCATTGGCGACTGCCTGGAGGCGCTGGAGGGCGACCGCATTGCCCTGGTGGTTTTCGCCGGCTCGTCCATGGTGAAGTGCCCACTTACAGTGGACTATGGCTTCTTCCGTCTGATGCTTTCTGACGTGGAGCCGCGAAGCGTGGGGCGTGGCGGCACCAAGATCGGGGATGCATTGAGGCTGGTGCAGAATACGGTGCTTGACAATCAGGAGCGCCAGTGCCGTGATGTGATTCTGATCACGGATGGCGAGGACCAGGACAGTTTTGCCGTGGATGCAGCCGCCGCATTGGGCAAAGAGGGCGTGCGTATTCTGGCCGTGGGGCTTGGCAATGAAAACGAAGGCACTCCAATTCTTGCGAAGGACGAGGACGGCAAGCGTGGCTTCATAAAGGACAAGGCTGGCAATGTGGTGCGTTCTCGTCTGGATGGGGAGACATTGCGCAAGATGGCTGCTGCCACGCCTGGCGGGCGGTATTTGCCCGTGGCCACTGGCAACTTTGATTTGGGTGGCATATACCGCTCTCTTGTGGCAAGCGCGGAGAAGCAGGCATTGGAGGCAGAGACCATCCAGAGATATGAGGAAAAATACCAGATTTTCCTTATAGCGGCGATTGTATTGCTTTTTGCGGCGGAGCTTGTAAGGGAGAGGAGATTATGAGATATCTGATGTTCATAGCCCTGCTGCCCCTGGCATTGCTGGCGGAAACGCCCAAGTCCCTGCTAAAAAAGGGCAATCGTGCTTTCGAGGAAGGCAAAAATGCTGATGCCGTCAAGTTTTATGACTGTGCATTGCAGCAGTTGCCTGACAATCCGTATCTGACATACAACAAGGGCGTTGCCTACTTGGCGGACGCGAATTTTGAGCAGGCCGCGCAACAATTCCTTGAGGCGCAGAAGAAGAGCCTTGCCGCAAAGAAGCATGATGTGGACTTTGAGGCGAGGTGCCTGGCTTCTGCGGGCGATGCCCAGTATAGCCAGGCCAAGGCGGTTTCCGAAAGCAAGGAGCAGAATCAGCAGCAATTGGAGGCGGCATTGAAACTGTGCCAGGATGCCATGGCAAATTACCAGAATGCACAGAAGGTGAAGCCAGGCGACAAGGATGTGCAGGAGGCCGCAAAGCAGGCAAATCTCCTTAACAAAAAGCTGCTTGGCATGAAATATATGCTCCCGCCACCACCGCCACAGCAGCAACAGCAAAACCAGCAGCAAGACAAGGACAAGGACGAGAAGCAAGACCAGCAGCAACAGCAACAACAGCAGCAAGACCAGCAGCAAGACCAGCAGAATCA
>JAFZZD010000801.1 GCA_017615955.1 Victivallales bacterium | reverse complement strand
CCGTGAACAGGAAGGCAATTTCGGGGCACACAGCGAACGCCGTGAAAGGCGCAGAAGGGAAGACTATGGCAGAACGCCGCCAGAGGAGACTAGCATATACGAAATGCCGCGTGAAAAACGCGGAGGCTACAGGGAAGCGGCAGCCTCATTCCGCAATGGCTTGGGCAAACCTGCCCGCCGTTCTTCTGGAGCCAAAAAGGGCGAGACCTTCAACAGGCATGATGCCAGCAAGCCAAAGGGCAAAGACAAGGCAGCAAAAGGCAAAAAGCCTGGAAAAGGTGGGAATTCAGGTAAAAGTTGGTATATGGAATAGAGGTGTTTGACAATGGATGTAAGAGTAAGATTTGCGCCATCACCGACAGGTCAAGTTCACATTGGCAACATACGCGCAGCCATCTTCAACTGGCTCTATGCCAGGCACGAGGGAGGCAAATTCCTCCTGAGAATCGAGGATACCGACCTGGAACGCTCGACGCCAGAGGCAATAGAGACATTGCTTCAGGTGATGGACTGGCTGAAGCTGGACTATGATGAGAAGCCACCTCTGTACCAGACCACGCAGTCCGCAAAGCATCTGGCGGCGGCTGAAAAGCTGCTGGCGCAGAATGACGCATACAAGGACAGCAAAGGCGGCGGCGGCGAGGCAATCCTTTTCCGCATACCTTGGGACAGCACACGTGTGCCAGGCATCGCGGATGCGGGAACGACGGAGACGCCAGTGCACCAGGAAGTGCCAGTGGTCATCTCCCACAAGGGCGTGGACTATGCGGGCATTTCCAGCAAGGGCAAGCCCGCTCCTGGCGGTGCATGTCTGGCGGGCTTTCATGACTTGAAGGTGCTGGATGCCAATGGAAACGTGATGTTCATATTGGCGGAGCATTTTGATGAGGTCATGGCAGGAAAGTCATTTGAACTGCCTGGCGCGGCAAAACTGTCCTTTACCAGGCGCACCATCACATACCATGACATTGTCAAGGGCGAAATGACAAAGCCACTGGACAGCATGAGGGACGTGGTAATTGTGCGCAGCGATGGCTCACCTGTGTTCCATCTGGCAAATGTGGTGGATGACATCACCCAGGGCATCACCCACATCATCCGCGGCGATGACCATGTGGAGAACACATTCCGCCACATCATGCTGTTTGCCTGCCTGGGCGAAAAGCCGCCCTGCTACGGGCATCTGCCAATGATCGTCAACGCGGCGGGCAAGCCCTACAGCAAGCGCGACGGAGACGCCTTTGTGGGCGACTTCAAGACAAAAGGCTACCTTGCGGATGCACTGGTGAACTACCTGAGCCTGCTGGGCTGGTCTCCTGGAGACGACCGCGAGAAGATGACACGCGCCGAAATGATAGAGGCATTCACGTTGGAGAAGGCGCAGCGCGGCGCGGCGCAGATGGATTTGCAGAAACTCACCAACCTGAATGGCCAGTACATCGCCGAGATGGACGAGGCTGCATTCAAGGACGAGGCAAAACGCTGGATTGCCTCATTTGAATGGGGTGCCAATGTCAAGGACGATGAGCTGGTAGGCAAGGTATGCCTGCTGATGCACAGCCGTGTCAAGGTGTTTGCGGACATTGACCAGTGGATGTACTTCTTCAATGACATTCCCGACTACGATGAAAAAGTCTGCGCCAAGCAGTTCAAGGATGCCGCCGCAGTTGCGGGCATCAAGCTGCTTCCTGCCAAGCTGGAGGCACTTGCCGCCTGGGATGCAGCCTCCATTGAGCAAGCCGTGGCCGCAGCCGCAGAAGAGGCGGGTCTTGCCCATGGCAAGCTGAACCAGCCATTGAGGGCGGCTGTCACAGGCACTGGCATTGGAGCAGGCATCTACGAAACCGTGGAGCTGCTGGG
>JAFZZD010000800.1 GCA_017615955.1 Victivallales bacterium | reverse complement strand
GGATCGGAGGAAGACGCGGACCTGATCAGGATACTTAAGTCCGAGGCCGCGGAGTACTACGAGCACCTTACGGACGCTTTCCCCGAATACGCTCCCGCCTGGTACTATCTGGGCTACGTGTATCTGAACGAAGGACAGTATCTTAAGGCGCAGCTGGCCTGGGGTTACGCATGGTTGCGCCCTGCGGCGCGCCCATTACCTACCCTCTTGGGGAACAGAGCATTTATAAAATAACCTTAAGGCACTTGTTTTTTTGCTACGCTATGTCCCCCATGAGGGTAGGTAATTGGCAGTTCGGCCCCGAAGGACCGAGATTTCCAGGTGGTTACGCATCTTCGACCATCGTTGTGTTCAGATCGGGGATATTCAAATGGGGCTGCTCTGCAGCCCCTCCAATGCATAGCGTTGTGCCCTTGCGGACACTGGCCGCTTCGCGGCTTCAATTACCTAGCCTCTTGGGGAACAAAGCATTTTGCAATGGTTCCAATAAAAGTTGTCAGTGAGTCCAAGATCTTA
Source organism: Victivallales bacterium (assembly GCA_017615955.1). The sequence continues at coordinate 14,858 of JAFZZD010000800.1, read as the reverse complement.
AGTGTACATCCTGATGCTGCGCACATTATCAGAACAAGTTTCGCTTGCGCCGCAGGAACCATTCCGCCATGAGCAGCAGGAGCAGTGCCAGCGCCAGGAATGGGGTGAACAGCACTGGCTGCAAGTCGGTGCCTGCCTCACTTTTGCGAAGAAGTTCGTTTATGTCCTTGCACAGGCGGCTTGTCTCCTCGGGCAGATATATGCGGCCACGTATTGTGAAGCGCATGAAATTGTCATCGGAAACCTTGAGGTCGTCGTTTTCCGCTGCGCCTGATCCGCAGTAAACCATCGCATAGCGCTTGAGAGGCGGTGCGTTCTTTCTGGCGCAGTTTACCTCAAGCATGTACTTTCCCTTGGGCACATCGGGAAATATGCAGCTGTGAATGTTACCGTTGGAGAGCATTTTTACAGTCTGCGGCGTGCCTGTAGTATCCTCTGGCGTGAGAGTGGCTTGCGCCGAGGAAATGCCTTCAGCCGTGGCTGTCACCTTGAGGGGCATGCCTTCGGATATGTGCTCTGGCACGGATAAGGCAAGCGTCTCTGTTCCGTTGCTGCCTGCGTGCACCAGCAATGTCTCCCAGAAACTGCGGAACAGGCGTGCCCGCTTGTCTGGCGCACCAAGAAGATGCAGCGAATTGCTCAGCACGGCGACTACACGGCCACGCCCGTATGGCATCGCCACCACCAGCGGATATTTCCGGTCACCCTGCACGTACAACAGCACCTCCGCCCCCGATTTCACATAGTCCACCATGTTCAGGCCATGTATGGATAGCTGCTCCTTGTACAAGTCGTGGAAGAGGCCATCCTCTGCCGGGAGCAGCTTGAATGTGGCGTCAGTGTATCTGCTTTGGCTGCTTCGCACTGGAAGCAAAGAAGTGAACAGGCGGCTGTCGGTATTGCCAAATGCGCCTGGGCCACCGTAAATCAGCACGGTGCCTCCGTCCGAGACGTATGCCTCGATGGACTTCAAATCCGCCTCGGTGTAGTCCTCCGCATTGCCGGAACCCAGGAAAAGCAGGGCTGTGCCTTTCATCAAATCTGGGTTCTTGGGTATGCCGTGGTCGTACGTGCTGTCCGCCGAAGTGCCTATTATCTGGAAAGTGCCCTTGCGTAGCGTGTAGATTGCGGTGAATGTGCGCCCAGTCTGGCTGAAGAGGCGCGTCAGGGGCCTGAATGTATTGGTCAGCACTGGAAAGTACAGCACAGGAGAAAGTTCATCCTCCAGCACCTCGAAAATCATTTCCCTGCTGTTGTTCAAGTAGGATGCCTCGTTGGGTAGTCGGTCAAGTTCCAGCAATACCTTGTGCAAACCAGGCTTTGCGAATGATGTCTTGAATGATTGCACTTTGCGTTCATTTTGTGTTAGGACGATGTTCTCCTCCTGAACCATCTGCCCATCCACGCTGAATCTCAAGGCAATGCCGTGCTCTCCGCTTGCCTGCCGTAGCGCCACTGGCACATTCAACTCCAGTTCCTCGCCTGTGCGAAGGGATGACGGCACGTTGAATGCTTCGATTCGCAGGTCGGGGACGCTTTCCATGTCGGTGCCTGTCTTGACTGCGAATACAGGTGTGCCGCCTTGTATGCCCTTGGACTGTGAGTGGTCCAGTCCATCCGTGAGTATTACAATTGCGCTTGCCGTGCCAATGCCCAGGTCCCTGTCCACACAGTCCAGCGCCTGTTTCAGGTCCGTGTTTCCATTTGGCGACAACTTGTCTGCCTCAACGTTGCCTTCGGCTGGAATAGTTCCGTGGTTGAAGAAGTAGATGTGCTTCTTGCTTTTCTGGAATGGCTCCCTGTACAGTTTGCGCAGTGTCTCTCGTGCCACAGAGAAGCGTGACGCGTTGCCAGGCATGTCGTTTGCCGACATGGAGGCCGAGCAGTCCACCAGGAACACCAGGTTTGAATTGGTCTTGCTTGTCCTGTTCCAAAGCAAGCCTGGCGATAGCAGCATAAGCAGCATGATTGCAATTGAGCAAAGCCGCAATATCAAGAGGATTCTTGGGCGGCTGGCGGCCTTTCTGGTGGCGATGTACACGCTGACAAATGCCAGTAGGGCTGCAATCAGGATCACCAAATATGGAAGCAGAGGATAGAAACGCATTTATCTGCCTCCTTGTTTAGTGACTTTGCTGCGTCCATTGAATTGCAGGCCCAGGATGTATTCCACCACCAGCAATGCCAGTGCCGCCAGCAGTGAATAGCCTGACAGGTCGGTGCCGCGCCTCAGGCGCATGATTTGCAGAGCGGGTTCCTCGTCTGTGGAGAGCAGGCTGACTGGCGCTGAAAAGGCATTTTGCATTGCATCTATGGGCAGTACCTTCAGTTCGCTCTCCCGTTCTGGCGGTGAAAGGACGGCGCTTTCCAGATTGCCTGCCGAGAAAATCACCGTGCCAGGCAGCCATGTTTCCTTGAAGATGCTGCCTTCCACCGTGCCTGGCATGCCAGTGGAGCCAGTGTAGGAAACCTTGTCTTCGCTAAGTTTCAGCGCTTCGCCGCAGTTGATGTACGTGGTCCTGTCCTTGCGTCCTGAGGCATAGTTCACCAGTGAGTTCATTGCAATTGGAAATGACTTTAGTTCTGTCCAGTTGGAGCAGCGTCGCCGAAGATCAAATGCCAGCAGCACCAGGCGTCCTTCGCCCAATGGCTGTTCCACTATTGCAGGCGTTGAGCCGCATTGGGCCAAGGTGTTGCCTGCGCCAGGCAGAGGGGCAAGCCTTCTCCATTTGAGCAGATCCAATTGCAGATTTTCATTTATTGAGGCAAGCCCCTGCTTGAACTGCATGCCGCTGGCGTCCATGTCCTTGAAGCCATTTTGGAATTGTGCTTCGGACATGCCGTTCATGTAGGCGAGGCCGCTTTCCGCATTTGCCACCGCCACTAGATTGCCGCCATCCCTTACATATTTCTGCAATTGTTGCAGAACTTCTGGTGTCAAGCGGCTTCGCGCCTCCAGGAATATCAGCGGAAATTGCTTTAAATCAAGTGCGCCCAGCGTGTCAAGGGTTCCCTCCGTGAACTCTATGCCATGAAGCCGCTTCTTGGGTTCCACTGCCATTTTCAGGTAGTAGAATGGAGAGGGCAGTGCGCCTGGCTCTGACAGCAGGAGCACTTTCAGCACATCCGATACCGTGAATGAGAACGGCGCCGCATTGTCCAATGGAATATTGGCGTCGTCAATGGATATGGTGCCATCCACGCGGCCCGCGCGTTCAGGAACATAAACAAAACTGCCGCTTGCGGAGGAATTGCCCTTGACCAAAAGCACCTGGGACTGTACGCTGGCGCCTGTTATGTTCAGTTCCACCTTGAAAGATCTGTCCTGCTGGCTTGTATTGCGGATGGTGAATGGCATATACACGCTGTTTCCAGGTGTCTTTAGGGACAGGTCCTGGAAAGTGCAGGCTACGGCGGCATTGTCAGAGGCACCATATAGCGGCAATACAAAAAGGCGTCCATTGTCCAGACCCGACAGGTCGATTTTACGATTGGGCAGCATATTTTCCTGCATGTCAGTTAGCAGGTATATCTCCCTGTTTATGCTTGGGGAATGCTTCAGCATATCCACAGCCTGTGCTATTGCCAGTGTCAAGTTGCCAGCCGTCCCCGTTACACTTGCACCACGCAATGCCTCCACTAGTCTTTGCTTGTCCTTGGTGCTTTCCACGCCAGCTCGTCCCGACAAGAACACGAGGCCCGCCGCATCCTCCTTGTTCAGGGCATTCATCAGGTTCTCCGCCTGGTGGAGTGCCAGCTGGAATGCGCTTTGCTCGCCAGACGTCGTGCGCTGCATGGACATTGTGTCGTCCAGCACGATCACGGCCTCCGTTCTGGCACCGCTCAAAAATGATATTCTCTTGAAATATGGATGTGCCAAGGCGAGTATGCAGAGCGCTATCGCCGCCATGCGGCAAAGCATGATTAGTACTTCCTGTATGCGGCGGCGGTATGCAAAGTATTTTTCATGGCGCACCAGGAACGCCAGCGATGAGAACAGCACGGTGGAACGCCGCCTGTGGAAGAAAAGATGCAGTATCAGCGGCGCCAGCGCCAGGGGCAGGGTAAGGAGATATGCGGGATTTGCAAAGTCCATCAGAACAAGACCTCCCGCTTGGAGAAATATGCCGCCAACGCGCGCTCGAAGGGCGTTTCCGTGCTGAGCGTCTCAAATGCGATTTTATGCTGGTCGCAGAAGCCCTTGATTTCGGAATTGTATTTTGCAAGCGCGGCCAGGTATGGCGTCTGGCACGCCTCGCCTTCCAGTTCCATGGTCTCGCCAGTCTCCAGATCCTGGAATTTTATGAGGCCCTTGTATGGGAACGCCAGTTCGTCTCCATTGAGGATCTGGAAAAGAATTACCTCGCACTGCTTGAAAGTCAATTGGTGCAACGAGCGTAGAAAGTCCGTGCCTTGCTCCAGAAAGTCCGAGAACACCAGCACCAGCGAGCGGCGTGGTATGTGCTCAGCAATCTTGGCAAGGGAGGCAGCCGCGTTGGAGATGCCGCCTGGCTTCAAGGCCTCCAATTGCCGCAGCATGCTGGCCAGGTGGCTCAGGGAATTGGAGCAGCCTGTGAAGTCGCCTGGCTTGTCGCTCCAGGTAATTAAGGAAAAAGCATCCCTTTGCTTGTGTGCCAGGTACATGAACGCTGCGGCCAAATAGCAGGCATAGTTGAATTTTGCGGGGCTCTTAGCCTTGTCCGCACCAGGCATTGCCATGGAATTGGACGTGTCCAGCAGCATATAACTCTTCAAGTTGGTCTCTTCGTTGAAGCACTTTATGTAGTACCTGTCCGAGCGGGCGTATGTCTTCCAGTCGATGTACCTGATGCTGTCGCCAGGGGAATATTTCCTGTATTCGGCGAATTCAGACGAAAAGCCCCTGTACGGCGAACGGTGAAGCCCCAGCATTGCCCCTTCCACCAGGGAACGCGCCACAAACTCAACATTCTTGAGCGTGTCCAGTGTCTCTGGCGGAAGATATGTATAGGTGTTTTCCATTTGGTTTTGTGATTATGCAGTCCCTCTCATTAACGCAGAGGCGCAGAAGCGCTGAGATAAAAAAGTTTTCTCTTAATCTGTGCAAATCTGTGTAAATCTGTGGATAGAATAGGAAAATTATCCCTAGTTTTTGGGTTCTGGCACGGTCTGCAGAAGCATGTCGATTATGGCATCCGTGTTCAGGTTTTCACCTGCCGCATGGAAGTTGCAAGCCATTCTGTGCCGCAGCACCTCATGGGCCGATTTGCGCACGTCCTCGCAGCAGACGTTGACTCTGCCGTCGAGTGCCGCCGCCGCCTTTGCAGCCAGCATCAGATACTGCCCGGCACGGGGACCTGCGCCATACGACAGGTTCTTGCGTATGAAGTCTGGCGCCTCGCTGGATTCGGGGCGGGACATGCGAGCCAGGTCCGCGCAATATGACACCACATGGCGGCTGACTGGTATGGCCCGCACCACATTCTGGAAGCGCAGCAGAGCCTCGCCATTCAGCACCTTGTCTGGCGTACAGACAGTGTGCCCCGTGGTCTGGGACAAAATCTGGATTTCCTGGTCCCTCTGGGGGTAGTCCAGTTTCACCAGGAACATGAAGCGGTCCAGTTGTGCCTCTGGCAGGGGATATGTGCCTTCCTGCTCGATTGGGTTCTGCGTCGCCAGCACGAAGAATGGGCTGGGCAATTCATAGCGCTTGCCGCCGTTTGTCACGCATCTTTCCTGCATGGCCTCCAACATGGCGGCCTGCGTCTTTGGCGGGGTTCTGTTGATTTCGTCCGCCAGCAGCAAATTTGTGAAGACAGGTCCCTTCACGAAGCGCAGTTCGCGTTTGAGGCCGCCCGCAGCTTCATCCAGGATTTCCGTGCCAGTAATGTCGGATGGCATCAGGTCTGGCGTGAACTGGATGCGCTTGAAGTCCAGGTCCAGAACCTGTCCCAGCGTGGAGACCAGCAGAGTCTTTGCCAGGCCAGGCACGCCCAGCAGCAGGCAATGCCCGCCCGCCAGCATGGCGGACAGCACCTTCTCTATCACATCTTCCTGTCCCACGATTACCTTGGCAAGTTCCTGCTTCACTGCGTCAAAGCCCTGCCGCAGTTCCGCTATGTCATTCAGCAGATTTTTGTCATCGTATGCCATAAAAACTCCATTTTTAGTGTGTGAGCGCCGAAGCGGCGCTCACACAGGTTGAACAAGCGACAGGACAAAGCCCCAGATTCCCTGCACGGGGTGGCCAACAGCAGGCGGCATCGAACAAGTTGGCCAACTTGAGTGAGCGCCGCTTCAGCGCTCACATAATTAGGTTTTGCAACAGCCCCTTAATATTAGTGTGTTGCAAAGTAGGTGACCAGGTTGGCACCCAGGCGGAGGGCGGTCTCTGGCTCATAGCCCACGCTGCCTGGACGGGACACCGCCATCCATCCGCCAGCCATGTCCACTGGGCTGTAGAGCAGCATATAGCGCCCTCCGTCCCTGACCCCGTAGAGCAGCGGGCGTGTCGCGGCTGGGTATTTCTGGGAGGCCGCCTCCAGAAAGCCGCTTCTCGTGAAGCGGAATGGCCCCTTGTTGAAAATGGGGTGGACAATGGGTACCGTCTCCAGTTTCTTGCTTGGGAACAACTGTTCTACGAACAACTGCATGGAGGCGTCGAACTCATTCATGCCCAGTGAGTTGTTCACCAGCAGGAAGCCGCCGCCATTGAGGTATGAGCGCAGTTTGGCAAGCGCCTCTGGGGCCAGGTCGAATGCGCCGATGCCGCTCAAATACAGGAATGGATAGTCCTCCAGCACGGCGGTGGCTGGCTCCACGTAAACTGGCTCGCTTCCAGCATCGATGTTGAGGTTCTGCGCAAGGTAGCGCATGAAGCGGGTTTCCGCGCCTGGATCAGAATTCCAGAGCCCCTTTGTCTTTACCTGTGCGAATACGATGCGGTCCGCAGAACGCTGTTCCTTGCCGCCGCCGTAGGTCTCGCCTGCCGCGTATGCCTGGCCATTCTCATACCAGCCTATGATGTAGGCGATTATGTTCACGCCCAGTTTCTGTGCGCTCTTCGGCGTGTAGTATTTGGATTTTGGAATCTGGACCGGCTGTATGTTGTCCCATCCCGCGCCAAGGCCGTATGGGGAGACAAGCACCGCCAGCCGTGCACCTATGTACGCGCCGTCGATTTCAGGCATGATTGCCTTTTTGTCATTGACCGCCTCCTCGGTGGTCTTGTTCACGATGCGGAACAGGGCATGGTCTGGATCCACCTTTCGCAATGGCGCCTCTGGCAGAATGCGCCGTGTTTCCTCCACGGCCCCGTTGTAGAAATATGGCGAGCCCACCACTGAATCGAATATGATGGTGCCGCCATCAAGCAAGTATTTCCGCAACTTTGTGCGTTCCGCTTCTGTGAAGCGTATGGTGCGCCCTCCGGAGAAGTGCAGAATAGGTAGTTCGGCTGGATTGCCGCTAAATGTGCTTAAATCCACAGTCTGGGTCTTGTATTCCAGTTTCATTGTCTCCTTGACAAGACGGAGCAGCTGTTGGCAGTCCGCAGGTACCATGTCCCAGTCGAAGAGGCGTTGGGTGATGCCGTCAGGCCCAGTGTAGTCCAGGTAACTGCCCCAAACCACCTTGCCAATCAGACCAGAAGGGGAGGGCGGACGTTTCTTCTCCGAGCGTCTTAGCGGCGTTGCGGGCAGCGGCAATGGAGGAAATGATTCGCCACCCTGGCGGCGCTGCGCTTTTGCTTCCTTGCCTCTGCCGATGGGGCGCAGATAGTCGTCCTCTCCGCCGAATGCGGCCAGGCACATCACACAAACGAAAAGCCAGATTACCTTCTTCATTTTTGTTTCCTCCCTTTTTTATCCACAGATTCACACCGATTGCCACAGATCAAGAGAAAACTTTTTATCTCTGCACCTCTGCGTTTCTGCGCCTCTGCGCCTCTGCGTTAAAAAAAAAGCGCCTCCGCGTTAGAAAAGCCTTTGGGTTAAGGTATGCTCTTACCGAGTTTAGTCAAGAGCGTTTCGGCAGAAATTGCCTCCTGGGACTTTGGATATTTGTCAATGACTTGTCTTAACAAGGGGATTGCCTCGTCTGTTTTTCCATGTTGAGACAGGAAACTGCCCAGGAAAAGCATGGCGCCAGCGGATGTGGCTGGGGATGGCTGCATTTTAAGCACGGCTCTTGCATACCAGGCGGCCAGCCGTGGATGACCAAGACTATTTTCAAGCTGCGCCTTCATCCACATTATCTCTGGCATAAGGCGTATCTCGGGACGTTTCTCCTCCGCTCGGTTCAGGTAGAAAAGGGCATCCTGGTACCGCTTTGAGAGCAGTGCGTTGCGGAATCCCAGCAACTCCCCTTCCGCGGAGAGTTTGTCCTGCTGTATCTTGAACAATATATTGATTAACTTGTAGCGTTGCAGTGCCTCGTCATATCCCTTGGTGAACAATGCCAAGTCCGCCTCCAGCAGGTAATATTCCTTTCTGGCCTGCTGGGGAAGCCTGTCTGGATTTATTCTTTCAAAGCCATAGACTGCCTTGTCCAGCTGTCCGAGGCAGTAGAATCTCAGTTTTGCCAGTTCCAAATCCGCGCAGTCCTCGGTCTCGCTTTGCATGGAGGCCAGCTCCTTTTCGATTTCCTCATAGCGTTCCGCCAGTATCTTGTCTTCAAGCAGCACTTTTTTGTAGCATCTGAACATGGCTTCCTTTGAAAGTTGCGCTTTGCCTGAAAACAGCCGTTCCTGGAATGCGGCCAACAGCTTTTCGTTTTTCAGAATGGTCACTGCCTTTGCCAGAAAGTCCCATTCCTTTTCGGTTAGCGGCCTTGTTTCGTCCTGGCGGAGTGCGTTCAGCAGCATCTTGCGGCACTTGTCGTCAGGCATGGCGGGCGGTGCGAATTGATAGCGTGTTTCAATAGTATATCCTTCCAATTGCTGGCTGCCTGGCTTGAAGAAATAGAGAATATCCCCATTGCTCAAGGTCAGTTCCTGGAGTTGCTGCCAGTCAATGTCCATGACGCCAGTTTGCTCCCAGGTCAGTTCCTTGATGGGCTGCCCCTCCGGTGTTTTCAATTGCTCTAGCTTGACATTCAGCAGAGGCAGGAACATTTCCTTGGACACTATGGTCATCTTCTTGTCCCCAGGACGGCTGTATGCCGCCACGGCGTAGTAGCTGTCCCTGCCGTTGGCGTGCAGATATTCAAACTCATGTCTGCCAGCGTTCAGTTCCACGTCTCCTTTGTATTCGCCAGTCCTGGCTGGCCAAACATCGTGCTTGCCAGGGTATTCCGCAATGCATTTGCCGTCTATGAGCAGGAATGATGCATCTGTGGAGGCTGTGTGAAATGTGTATTTGCCAGGCTTGTCTATCTGCAAGATGCCCTTGTATATGTTCAGGGTATTTCTTGGCCTTCCCAGTTTGCAACCGCCAAGAAACACATTCTCCTCCCAGCAGGCTCTGGTACCCTGTGCGTTTTTCCACTGTTCCCTGAATTGCGTTACGCTTTGGACAGTTGCCCCATTGTAGCCTTTATACAGATGGATAAGCCCCGATTTCTGTACGGCCTTCTGCGGCATGTATGCCTTGTCAAGATATTCCAGTGTTAACTTTTCTCCAGGTTTTGCATTGAAGAATGCCTCGTGCCGACCGCCGCATTTGTCCAGCAATGAAATTGGGCATTCATTCCCCGTGGCGTCCAGCAGTCGGAAGCCCTTTGCCTTGTCGGGCATGAAAAACACCAGCGAGGCGCTAAGCTCCTCTATGCCTTTGCCTTCCACTGCCAGTTCCCTGCTGCCTATGACCGCAGTGTATGCGCAGAGGCAAAGGAACAACAGGGAAATTGCCAGAATGTATTGTGTTGCCAGTTTCATTGCCTTGCCTTTTCAACTGACGTTAAGGTAACATTACCCATTTCCATTTCAAATGGCAAGAAACAAAATACTCGCAGATATTCTATAAACTTTCACAGATATCCCATAACTTTTCAAAACAGCATTTATTGAGTCAAATTCAAGGTGGAATATTACTTTGATTTGGGAAAGGGATTTTGTCAGATTTTGTGTTTTTCTTCAACGCTCTGTTCCCCATTGGGATTGCTTTTTTCAGAGACGAAGAGACGAAGTGACGAAGAGACGAAAGCCAAGAAATTTACTCCCTTAGTCCCTTAGTCTCTTCGTCCCTTCGTCCCTTCGTCCCTTCGTCCCTTCGGTTCCTTCATCTCTTCGTAAAAGTTATGGGATAGCTGTGATAAACTTTATAGCCAATTGTAGAACTGCTGTGACAAAGGCCTGTCTCTCCTTAAATATCAAAGTATTGAAATTGCAATAAAAAACACGTCACAAGGGTATAACACAATATCACATCAGTATCATTCTTTGAACCATGACATTATTGCCCATGTGAAGCAAATATTGTATAATTATCATTGTTTCATACTGATATGTGCAATTTTACAGACTTGGTAATTCAACCCAATACAGAAGTGAGGGCATTATGAAGATTCTGCTAATCCTGTCTTTTATCATGGCTGTGTGTTCTTATGGGGAGGTGTTGATTGCACCTACAAAGCAGGCGGATTTTGGTGAGGGTTCCCAGGTTAAAGTCTCCAATGAGGGAGTTGCTCGTGGAGTGGACAGGCTTGTGGCGTGCAAGGCGAAATTCCCCATTGAGCAGGCGGCTCTGTACCGTCTTTCAGGCGAATTCAAAAAGGCCGAAGGTGTCCAGTCCGCAAAAGTCTCGGGTATGCTGGGCACAATGCAATATGATGCCAAGGGGCGCGTCATCGGCGGCATACAGAACGCGTTTCTGCCAGGCAGTGAGGCAAAGGTGCTGAAGTCGGTGGTTCCTGGTGACAAGGCCATGGAGATTGAACTCAACAAGGTATGGTGTGACGTGATAATGAAAAGCAGCAAACGCCGCTATGCCGTGTTCCTCTTCGCAAAGAAGGACTTTTCTGACATGCCCAGCTTTTCGTTCTGCTGGATTGAAAGGCAGTTCATCGAAAATGGTAAAATTGTAGTCACGGCTGCAAATTTCCCTGCCGTGCCAGCAGGCTCCTTTGTGCGTCTGCATTTCAATGGCTGGATTTGCAATGGTGTCGAAGTGCAGGCCACAGATGAATGGCAGCAGACCAGCGTGGACATCCGCGGCGTGTCCGCAAAGGCCGCGCTGCGCCAATGGTGGAAGGGAGCGGCGCAATGCAGCCTTGCAATCTATGGCAAGGATGTGCTTTTCCGAAACATAAAACTTGAAAAGATAGAAGAATAAAACAAGAGGAGTAAGGACAAATGAAGAAAAATCCAACACCCATCGCAAAACGCGGATTTACATTGATTGAATTGCTGGTTGTCATAGCAATCATCGCCATATTGGCGGCAATGCTGCTGCCAGCACTGAGCAAGGCAAGAGAAAAGGCGCGGAGCATTAGTTGTGTCAACAACGAGAAGCAACTCATCCTGGCTGTGACTTTGTACGGCGGGGACAATGACGACTACATCTACAACGGCGGAGGTACCTTCGACATTTATCCCAATGAATCAGCCTACACTCGCATTGTGCAGTACATGGGCGGGCCGACTGTTGACCTCTCAACGGTCACATCAGCCTCTGTACTAGGTGATGAGAAGATTCCAAAGTCCTGCTATTGCCCATCATACACCCAGGACTGCACGAACAACTGGGGGCGCAAGGCATATCCGCTTCCCTATATCGCAGTTGCTGATGGCAAGAATGCGGCGCCTATTTTCAAGGCACAGGAATTCGTCACCTGCATAGGCAGTTCCGACACCAGCACTGGCGGGCGCTGCGCTCCATCGGCATTGGCTCTTGGCGGGGACGCCATCCACGGCGGCACCGCACAAAGGCGCAATACCCAGCTCTGCGCGTACTATCCCAGCAGTTCCTATTTTGCGCTGTTCACTCCCAGGCATGGCGGCAACTGCAATATCTACTATCTGGACGGACACGTGGGCAATGTGACCCGTTGGCAGCTTCTTGACACATACGCGTACCGCAAGCCTTCCGCGACATACGACCGCGCAGCTCGCGTAACTGGCTTCTATGACAACACATACGGCATGAATTATGCAGCCTACAAGGACTTGTTTGGCAATTGAGCAAACTATCGTAGCCGCTGACTTCAGCCAGCGGAAAAAGCTTGCAATGCCATAGTTTTGCAATTATCTCACCAGAATAAATCCTATGCCTAAAATCACATTCATGGGTGCGGGCAGCACCGTATTTGTCCGTAACATAATAGGGGACTGCATGTTGCGTGAAGCATTGAAGAATGCAGAGGTCGCCCTTTATGACATAGATGGTCAGCGGCTCAGGGAATCCATCTGCATTCTGGAGAACATGAATGAGAACACCAATGCTGCCCGCATGAAGATCAAGGGATACCTTGGGGCAAAGCAGCGGCGTGCCGCGCTGAAAGGGGCGGACTTCGTGGTAAATGCAGTGCAGGTCGGCGGCTATGAGCCATCCACTGTCATTGACTTCGATGTGCCAAAGAAATATGGCTTGAGGCAGACCATTGGGGACACGCTGGGCATAGGCGGCATATTCAGGGCATTGCGCACAATCCCAGTGCTGCTGGATTTCGCCAGGGACATGGAGAGCGTATGTCCAGACGCCTGGTTCTTGAACTACTCAAACCCCATGGCAATGCTGACAGGGGCTATGCTGCGCGGAAGCTCCATCAGGACAGTTGGTTTATGCCATAGTGTGCAAGTCTGCATAGCAAGTCTTTTGGACACATTGGGGGACTACTCTTTTGCGGAGGACTATGACAAACTCCACAAACTGCCTGAAGACTATGGCTGGAGCGCAAAAATCGCGGGCATAAATCACCTGGCGTGGATGCTTGAGGTGCGAAAAGACGGTAAGGACATGTATCCCGAACTTAAGAAAAAGGCCAAGGCCTATCTTCGCGCCAATCGCGGCAAACTTGACGCGCCCACGTCACATCACTACAATCTTGTCAGGCTTCAGACCATGCTTGATTTCGGCTACTACGTGACGGAATCAAGCGAACATCTTGCCGAGTACACGCCCTACTGGATCAAGTCCACCCATCCAGAACTGATAGAGGAATACGGCATTCCTTTGGATGAGTATCCCAGGCGTTGCATTAGGAACAGGGACAACTGGAGCAAACAATACGCGGAGTTGAAAAATAAAAAGCTGAGGCACGACATCATCTCGCGTGAATATGGCTCTGGCATAATGAACGCGATGACCTCCAATGTGCCATATTATTTTGCGGGCAATGTGCAGAACTGCGGTCTCATAGACAATCTGCCGCCGGATGCTATAGTCGAGGTGCCATGCGTGGCGGATGCGTCTGGCGTGCATGGCACAAGGGTAGGAAGGTTGCCAGTGCAGTGCGCCGCCCTGGACATGACAAACATCAATGTGCAGTTGCTCACAATAGAGGCGGCTCTGACGCAGAGGAAGGAGCACATCTACCAGGCGGCCATGCTTGACCCGCATACATCATCAGAACTTACGGTGGACGAAATCAAGGCATTGTGCGATGATTTGATAAAAGCGCACGGCTCATATCTCCCGAAATACCATTGACACGCATGACAACAATTTTGAAGAAGCTGGCAGCAGCCATAATAGCCATGACAATGAGCAGTACGATATGCGCAGAACTGCATTACACGCGCAAGGAGGAGTTCAGCGCAGGCAAATTGGGCGAAAGGCAAAGACAGGTTGACAAACCATTCTTGTTTGCAGAAGTCATTGCGAAGTATGGCGTCTATCAGAATTTCCTTCACTACTACATTGAGCGCCCGCTGTTCTTTGACCGTTCAACACGCAACGAAAACGTTTTCGAGAGCTTTACAAAGAGAAATTTCATACAGAGCGAGATACCTGCCGTACAGGCGGCTGGACTTGATGGCTTCGGCACATTCTGCGTCTCAAAGGGAAGCGCCGTCTTCAAGTATCTGCCTTGGCTTCAGGAGGAAAAGGCCAAGAACTTCATGCTGCTTCCTGAGTATCTCTACGGCGAGCGCATTCCACCCGACGGAGGTCGCATCCTGAAGGTTGAGGCCATTGCAGACATGATTGGTCAATTGCAAAACAGCGAATATGGGCCGAAGACCACCGATGGACGCCTCATCCTCGGCAGCTGGAATTCCCAGGTGCTCACAATGGAAGAGCACAAAAGACTGCTGGATGCCATGCGCAAAGATGCCGGAACGGACAGATTCTGCCTGACTGGCGAGATTTATATCCGAACAAGGGAAGCGCTGGAAGGCGAGTTCCGCCGCAATGGAGCGCTGAAGGAATCCCAGCGGAACATGTACAGCGAGGCTGTGCAGAATGTCCTGGACTTGTTCGGTGGCCTGCAGATGTGCGTGCAAAACCGCACACGACAGGAGAAAGGCGATTTCCCGATGGCATATTCGACAGAGTATTTCCGAAAGGAGAGGCTGCCTATGCTGAATGAGATATTCAGCCAACCCCAAAACCGAGACAAAGTGCTCGGCTGCGTCGTATATCAGGGGTATGTGAACCCCATGCTTGGCTTTGTGATTGGCGAATATGGCACTTCCGCACTCCGCCATGGCATGGATGACAGTCTGGCTCTTAACCCAGACTACATCCTGCTTTTCGAGTGGAATGAGGCCAATGAAAACACATCCTTCCAGCCCAGCGTTTACAATGGCCGCGCAGTCACGCGAATTCTGCGCTACTATTCCAGCATCATGAAAGGCACGCCACTCACGCCACTTGAAGGCGATGACACACGGCGCCCAAACGCCATTGTCTCGTATCGTCCCGCGCTTAAGCTCGGAGAGACGATTTACCTTGAGTTGCTTAACGTGCCCGATGGCAGCATGAACAAGGACTATACGCTTC
>JAFZZD010000799.1 GCA_017615955.1 Victivallales bacterium | reverse complement strand
TTCTCATAGCATTCGCCAAGCCTTAATGACACTTCGGCAAGCCTGCTCTTTGCTACGGCATTCCCCTGGCCTGCAGCCTTGCCATACCACTTCTCGGCCTCCTCCAGATTCTTCTCCACGCCATTGCCTTTCTCATAGCATTCGCCAAGCCTTAATGACACTTCGGCAAGCCTGCTCTTTGCCACGGCATTCCCTAAGTCTGCCGCCTTCCCATACCACATCACGGACGTCTCCAGGTTTTTCTCCACGCCATCGCCCTTCTCATAGCATTCGCCAAGCCTTAACAGCACTTCGACAAGCCATTTATTTGCATCGGCATTTTCCTGGGCTGAAGCCATCTCATACCACTTCACGGCCTCCTTCAGGTTCACCTCCACGCCATTGCCCTTCTCATAGCATTCGCCAAGCCTAAACTTCGCTTCGGCATTTCCTTGGTATGCGGCCTTGCGGTACCACTTCACGGCCTCCTTCAAATTCTCCTCTACGACGTTGCCTTCTTTAAAGCATTCTCCGAGCCTAAACTGCGCCTCCGCATCGCCCCGCTCCGCACGCTTCCGAATCAAGAAAGTCTCTACAACCTTTATGTTCGCGATGGCGTAAAAGAGATTGTGCTCGCGGCAATACTCGCGCGTCAGCGAGGGCGTCTCCTCCCCAAACGCCTTTCCAAGCAGATCATTGACTCTCGCACACCAGGAGGCCTCCAGCTTGGTCTGCGGCTCAAGAGACGAGGCCAGCTCTCTGGCACGCGCCAAATACTTCCTGTCGCCAGAGAATTTGCACATCTCAATCCAAAACACAACTTTTCGGCATTTGACCAGCAGGCTTGAAGGCCACATCGCCTCGGCGCGCATCAGCTCGTCCTCCGCCTCACGCAGCCTCTTTCCGCACAGTGACATGTCTATCTTTGCCAGGCTCACCGCCTCCAGATCGGCATGAATCTCCCCCGCCAACCGCCTGAACGCCTCCTCGTCGTGCCAGGCAAGGACGGAGAGTTTCAGGGAAAGCAGCTGCTCGTTCGGCACAGGCCCGAACTTGACGTCCGTCAGCACCTCGGCAGCCTCCTCGACATTGCCCTCTTCATAGAAGGAGATGACAGCCTTGTCATACGCCATTCTGTCAAACGGCGACATTTCTCCTTCATTCCTGGGGATGGCCTTCGACAAATGCCTTTCCTTGGCCTCGCGCTCAATCGCGTCCCTCCGTCCGCCGCTAATTTTCAGCTCCTTCTGCAGACGCTCCAGATCCCGCCTCGCAGCGTATGAAACGGCACCGTCTTTGTCCAGCAGGGCATTCAGGTGGCTCCTGTATTGCTCCTCATGCCTCTGAATGCAGGAATGGCAGAGGCCCGTCTCCTTATCCAAATGTGCGTCGCATGTATATTGCTTGCATTCAGAGCAGATGAATGCATCTATGATGGGAAGCGGCTTATTGCAGACGTGGCATTTCACGAGCTGCTTTGTTTGATCCTCGTTGATAGTGACAGGGGCAAAGAATTTGCGGTTGTCCTGGTTGCCCGCCACCACACTCCCAGCAACGACACTCTTCTCCCCTAAAGAAACCCCCTTGCCATTTTCAGCATTGTCTTTCGCAGTGAAATTATATCCGCATTTGCCGCAGAAGTTGAACGTGATATTCACTTCCGCATGGCATTGGGGACATTCCTTTGTCTGGGGGAACTTGTATCCGCACATTGTGCAGAACAGCATTTCATCTGGCATTTCATGGCCATTAGGGCATTTCTTCATAAATGATTCTTCCTGGGAAATAAGTTTCTTG
>JAFZZD010000078.1 GCA_017615955.1 Victivallales bacterium | reverse complement strand
CGCCCAACTTAAGGTTTGCACCGCTGGCATTGAGAAAATGAATGACAGCGGAGCTGGCCGTCATTGTATATTGCAAAGTTGTCCCCCATCTGCTTCACACTCAACTTGGCGTATGCAACACACCCAAGCATCAAAACCAAAAACAAACTCAGCGACATCCCTTTCTCCTTTTATCGTAAAAAACTTTGCTTGGTTCCCTGTTTTATTTAGCCACGACTATGTTCTTCCACTTTCCATTGCGTAGCCTGAACAGCCAGAATGGCGGCATTGCCATTATGTAGATGGTAATTATCGTCCATATTGCATACAAGCCGAAATTACATTTGCCTGCAAACAGAAGCACAGAACAGGTGACAATGGCAAACAAGCTGAGGATCATGGAGGTCCACTTGGTGTCACCAACGGTCTGCAGCCCAGAGCACAACGAGACATTGAACGAATCCACCATGCAGTAAAGCGCCACGAAATACAGCAGGCGCGTGCTGGTCTTCATCAGCTCCGCATAATGCTCCTCGCCTGGCTCAAAGAACATATTCAGATAGAATGATGGCACCAGAACAAATGTGACCGCTACGCTTATCATCCAGATGGCCGACAATGTAGCCCCCTTCCAGATGTAGTCCAACGTCGCCTTGTGGTCTTTGCGGCCATGGGACTGCCCGATAAAAGCGCCAACGCCATTGGCAATGCCTATCACTGGCAATAAGGACAGGGCATTCAGGCGCCATACCACCGTAGTCGAGGCCAGAGCGACTTCCCCTATCCGACCCGTTATTACAAGGAATGTGCTGAACAGCATCGCATCCATAACCCGCAATAAACCATTGGGCGCTCCAAAGCGCACTAGATGCTTCATCATATCCCAGTCAAAGCCACGCCCACGCCAGGTGGCATATTCATTGCGGTTCCGCCTTGAAAGGAACATATATGCCATTATAGCAAAACTCAATGCAGTGGAGGAAACCGTAGCCACAGCCGCTCCTGAAACGCCCATCGCCGGAAAACCCAATTTGCCGAATATCAGGACATAATCCCCAAGTATGTTGGCTCCATGGCCTGACAATGTGGCAACCATTAGCCTTGCATTGTCCTTGCGTCCCGAAAAGAAGCCTGACATTGCACTTTGAGCAAAATTAAATACTCCTGCAATTAGCAATATCTGTAAATAAATGCCTTCTTTCTCTGCTAGCTCGACATTGTGCCCGCACTTGATGAAAAAACTGTGCGAGAAAAAACTCAGCAAAAATGTCAATGCCCCGGCGAAAATGGACAGGTATATCCCCTGCCAAATCGCCTTGCCCACCTTCTTCTCCATTCGGGCGCCAACGTAATTCGACGTCAACACAGATGTATAACCCACCAGCCCCAGCAAAAAACAGCTCAGTGTCCAGGCTATGCAGCCCGATGTACCTGCCGCCGCCAGCGATGTGGGCGAATGATGCGCCAGAAACATCGCATCAAAAAACTGCATGATCGCCAGCCCCGATGTGGAGAGTATCAGCGGTATCGAGGTGTGTATTATCTCTGTATAGGTGTTCTTCATTTTCCAAAACAAGTGGACTGTGGGCTGTTGGGTGCG
>JAFZZD010000006.1 GCA_017615955.1 Victivallales bacterium | reverse complement strand
GGCGCCCACTCAGGTTGCCCTAGTGGGAACACGCATCTAAAATCATAATAATTTTCTTGGCGCGTTTGCGCTAAGGCAACTTGAGTGGGCGCCGCCTCGGCGCCCACATCTACAGCGTGTCTCCTGTCAGCAGGTCCTGGATGGCGAGGGCCTTTGGCGCCTGCTCCTTGGCCGCCAGCGGGAAGAGGAAGTCCGCCTCGTCGCCGTGTGAGCAGCGCACCTGGCTCTTGCCATTGTATTCCACCTTGAACGGGCGTAATGTAGTGCCGCAATTTTCAATATGCAACTGCACATACGCATCGTTTATGGTGAGGCTTGCCGTTGGCTTTGGCAGGACGCCCTTCTCGGTTATGGCGACTATCGCTCCGCCCGCCGCTGGCAGTTCCAGTCTCACGCTCCAGCCAGCCTGGGTGCGCCTCGCCTTCAGCGTCCTGCCAGAAAGCAGTTCGCGGAACACAGGCTTTTCATACGGCAAATCCACCGTGACGGTTCCAGAAATCGGCAGACCCTTCTCCTCCATGGATTTCCAAATCGATGTGCGCTCATCGTAGGTCCTGTTGTCATTCACGGCAAAGAGATATGTTGTTTCCCCAGCCTGGCGCATGTTCAGCAGAATGCGTGGCGTGTCGCAATGTATGTTTCCTGAAAGTTTGTCCTGCAGGAAGGCCTGCAATTCTGCGGCGTATGTTTCCATAATCGCCCTGTCCTGGTCCGCAGTCATGCCCTTGACGGTGGTCTTATTGACTATGGCGACGCTGTTCTTGTCGTCCTTGGAGGCATAGTCCCTGTTTGTGGAAAGTGCATTGGCGTTGACACCGCGCCGGTGGGTGAAGTCAAAGTCAAAGACCTGCATATTCGGAATGTGTGCGCGGCAATGCCTGTCCGCAATCACAATGCCACCCGCCTTGGCATATTTGCATATTGCCTCGAACACGGAAGCGCTGAGTACATCCGCCCTGGCAAGCACCAGCATCTTGTAATTGACAAGCATGCCGGCAAGCACATCCTCCTCAATAATCACGTCAAAGCCCACATGGCATAAGGCCAGGAGGGTGGAAAAGTTGTAGATCTGGTAGTTGGCGTAGTGGGTATGCTCCCTCTCCTTGTCGCCATAGACACGGGCCGTCAGGCAGTCCAGAACCGCCACCTGCCTGGGCGTGTTTTCCGTGGAGCGGGCCAATTCGCCGAATGGCTCCATGACCTCTCTATGGAAAGAGGCAATGGCCCCCTCTGTTGCATGGGAGTAGATATGCTCGTCCCCGCCCTCAATGAAGATTTCCATCGGACTGCCAAAATAGCTGCCTATGGCGGCACAGCCTCTGGAGAAGTATATCCATGCGCACTCCTTCCAGCGATCAGGCCCCATGCGCACGGTGAACTCACGGGCGAAACGATTCGCGCCGCTGGGAAACAGGCTGCCCGCATAATTCCACAGCGTGATGCTAGGCACGCTCTTGTTGCCCAGATGACGCGACGCGCAGTCCAGCGTCTCCGCGAAAAGGGAGGTCTTGGGGTCTGGATTGGTGTAGGTCCAGCTGCTGACCGCATCCATTCCCGCAAAGCGCTCTGGAATGGGGCACAACCTATACGGGTCCGACAGCACCAGCATGTCAGGCCTGTATTCATGGGCGATCTTCGCCATCAGGCGATTGGTGGCGGACCAGCCGTCGCCCTCGGTGAAATAATAGCGCATATAGGCCACTTCCTTGTCATCGTCCGCCACCACGCCTGGCTTGACGCACTTGGGGTCAGTGTACGCGAAGGCATCCGTCCTGAATACGCCCCGCAAATCGCTGATTGGAAAGCCCAGTTTCTTCTCATGCATGGCCAGGCTCTTCTTGTCACAGGCGAGGCAGAGCATGTCCTCCAGCTCGCTGTTGACGAACATGGTGCGCACCGCAGGAAATTCCTTGAACAACGCCATGAGACGCTTCGTATGCAGTGTCACCTTCTCGCGGAAATATGCCGTATGTGGATTGAGCAGGTTCTTGACCTCGCCTTCGCGTGTCAGAATGCATTTCGCATCATTCTCGCCCCTTCTGCGGAAAATGCCGCCTTTGGCATTCTCCACCAGTATGCCAAGTTCAATGCCCCGCTTCATCGCCTCCTCAATCAGGAAGACCGCGTCATCTGGATGCAGCAGCGCCCATTCGTCCCTGAAGTTGGCCCAGGTGAAGCCACAGTCCCGCAGCCGGTCCAGTTCCCGCAAGGCGCTTTCGCGGCTCGCCTCCAGAGCGTCATAATGCACGGTTGCTGGCCAATGCCAGTTGGCCATGCCATTCTGGTTGGGACGCTCCACAATGCATATCGGGAACGTGCTCTTCAGGTCAATGCCGCCCTTGTTGCGAAGGGAGACCTCCAATTTATGCTGGCCCAAGCGCAATGCCTTGCTGTCATAGCGCCATTCGATGTTGTCGCTATGAGTGCCCACCGACGGCAATTCCCTGCGCTCCACCTCCTTGCCATCCAGCTTGAACAGCAGCGTGCAGTCCTTCTGGTTCACAGGCGTCCAGTTGAACATCGCCAGGCGCAGCAAGATCTCCTCGCCAAAATAAAAACAGCTTCGCCTACTTTCCTTTATGATCATGATATCTCCTGTAATAACGACAACGTCCCTAATGTGGGCGCCGAGGCGGCGCCCACTCAAGTTGCCTTAGCAAAAACACGCACCTAAAATTATAATAATTCTCTTTGCGTTATTCTCGCTATG
>JAFZZD010000798.1 GCA_017615955.1 Victivallales bacterium | reverse complement strand
GTCGCACAAATGGTACGCCATTCACAAAAGGCGTGCTGCGCCAGCAACGTGCAAACTTCGCATCGCTAGCGTTACATGGCAGTTGCGTGAGGCTCGTCGTTGGCGCGACGGCGGGACGCCGTCGCAACTACGGCAACTATTAAGGCACGCCATTGGCGAGGACACACTACCTACAACTCAATCGGGATATCGTTGAAGACGATGTATGTGCGTGAATCGTCCTTGGTCTCAGCCAGGACCTCCACTGCAACGGACAGGGGTTTCAGCGTGCCGTCGTGCTTGCCCGCGATGCGATTGCTGAAGCCATTGTAGGGAAATTCCACGGTCCACTGCCTGTTGCCCGTACCATCCACTGGCTTGGCATAGAGCCGCTTTACGCCTGGTGCCACCTGCAGTTCCTGCATTGTATATGTCTGGTACAGACGGCATTCCACGGTGTCGGCCGGCTGCTCCAAGGTGAAACGCAATGTGGCGGTGCCGCCCTTCTTCAGCGCACCCTTGCCAAATGAGACCGCGCAGGGATTCGTCTTCGCCAGCCTTATGCCATTGAACACCACATTCGCGTTATAGGCGTCCATGCGTATGTACGCATCCTTGCTGTTCTCTGGCGTCTTTGCAAATGGAATGCAATACATGCCAGGCAATATCTTCCCAACAGTGCCAAACACTGGCAAGCCACCTGCACCAAAGTTGAAGCTGATCGCGTGATAGCCGCCGCCAAGCCGCGCTGCAGTTGCAACATCGATGCACATCACCGGATAGCCTGGTCCAACTGGAACATACGTCCCCATGCTGCCGCTGCCCTCGAACACCAGCTCATCATTCTTTCCGCAGGACAGCTTCACGTCCTTGGCAATGCCCCACACATATTTGGAATGGGTCTCCGCAGTCTTCACGTCCCGGCCGTATGCAAGCCACAGCGTATTCTCGTCAGGCTTTTCAATGAAGCCTGGCAGCAGCTTCGCCTGTGGGGAAAGCTGCCTCTCCTTGCTGGCGGCCTCGAACTTCCGCTCCATGCTGGTGCTGGTGGCCACCTCCACCAATGCGCCTTTCCAGTCAGGCTCAATGAAGAACTGCATTTCGGGCTTTATTCCCTCCATTGCCAGATTAACATTTTCCTTGATCGTATAGACTTGCCCAGCCACGCTGCCAAGCACGTATGACTTGCCCAGTTGCGGAAACAGCACCAGCGAGCCTTCCAGATACCTGGTCTCGCCACCCTTGGCTGTGCCAGTACCGCTGAACTGGTTCTGCCTGTAAAGTCCATCAAAACCAAGCACCTTGCCAGAATGGTCTCTGAAGAACGGCGCGCTTTCAAGGTAAACATAAGTCAGCTTGCCCTGGCGTTCGATGCGGTCTATGCTGTAGGCGTCCCGCCTGTGTCCCCTGTTATAGCCGGCAATCAGCGTGCGTCCCTTCAATGCCGTGCATTCTGGCCAGCCTTCCGCGCCATCCAGCACCAGTACCGACTTTTCTGGATGTCCAGTGATGTCCCCCTGTATGTCAGCAATGCGCCCCGTCAAGGTACCCTGCCCTTTCAGCTTCTCGTTCCGATGCCATTGCAGGTAGGTGCCGCCCGCCATTGCGCAATACACCACCCTGCCTCGCTCGTCCAGGCGTATGACGCCAGAACGGGCATCGCTGCCGAACGCCTCGGCATCCCAGGTGGACTTGGCCTGGAAGGGCTGCCAGAACACAATGTCCTTCGTCCCATCAGCAAAGGTGATTTCCACAGCCCGCTTCAGGGTCTTGCCTCCATCAGCAGCCAATGCGCGGATTGCCTTGAACTGCGCCGGCTCGTCATTCTGATGGCACTCGATGCAGTTCACATAGCATTCCTGCAAACGGGACCTGGACTGCGCCAGTATGCCCGCATAATGCGCCGCATTCTCAAACTGGAAGCGGTACTGCCGCTTGTTTCCATTGAAGAACTCGGTAATTGTCTGCGGGAAATGCCCGTCAGCCCTCAATGCCTTGCTGTCATTGTTGGTGATGAGTCCGTGAATGGAAATAACGTGGGGTTTCACCAGCAGGCTTGCCTCTGGCGGATTTGTCTTGGAGGCCCATGCGGCATAGTCAAACTCCCAGCTATGATGCCAGCTGTTGCGAACCTGCGCTCCATAGTTCACATTGTTCAGCACCTTGCCAGGGAAAAGCACGTTGCCCGCCCTGATGCGGAAGTTGCCCACAATGTCCCCAAATGACCCGTCAGGCACGCCAGGAATGTCCTCCAGATGTGCATAGTCCTTGCCCTTACCAAGCGTGCTGCTGACTTCCTTGCCCCGCGAGTGGAAAAGCAAGGTATGCCTGTGCCCGCCGTCCACGGCGAAGAAGTCCACCACGTAGGGCGTGCCGTCAGGCCGCGTTATCACGGCGAATGCCCGCCTGTACAGCCTCATTCCCTGGTAGTCCTTGGCATTTTTGTCCACGCCTTCCGCCTCCACGAACTGGAACGCCTCTTCGGGTGCCCTGCCTGTGCGGGCGATGAGGTTGCCGAATGAGGCGCGATGGTCCGCGCCAGTGCCGCCCCTGTATGCGGTGTACCATGCGTTGCTCTCCCAGTAGTCATCCACCAGGATCGTGTTTTTGGTAAGAGGCGTGTTCACGTCCTGAAGGCAGAAGCCACGGGGCCGCGTATCGCTGGTGACTATGGGGGCGGGATATTTCAATTCCTTGAATCTCTCATAGTCAGGCACCTTGTCATTCAGGTCCTTTGTGTCCCTGGTGTCTCCGAAGTGCTCCAACATTGGGATTCCCCTATAGAAAAGCTGCATTCCCAGCATGTCATCGTGACTGTGGCCTGTGACGCGGTCATGCTGGAACACCAGCTCCAGACGCTTGTCAACGCTCCCCGCCCTGACAATGGACACACCGAAGCCGCCATATTCCTCGCCAGGCACGGGCTCCTTGGGCGCATCGCGGGAAATGATGTACTGGGCTTGATGGTTGTCCCCATAATTTGCGGTGCCGCCCCGCAGCATGGTGCCCCTCGCCCCAGTCTTGCCCGCATAGTTCAGGAATGGATGGGACGCCATGTATTCCTGGTTCTGCTTGAGACCAGCCCTCTTGAATTCGTTCCACATGCCCCCCACCATGGAGGAATAGCCTACGCTGCCCTCCGTGCTTATGCCATCATGGAAATTCTCATTGTAGAGGAAGTCATCCATTATCTTTATGAAGCCATCGTAGAAATATGCGTCCTGCAACACCACGCCAAAGCAGAACAAGGCTGGTGCATACATTCCTATGGCATTGAACACGCATTGCTTTGCTCCGTAAGCACGGAAGTGAATGCTGCCCTCCCGTATCAGGTTCTCCAGAACATATTCCCTGCGCCCTTTCCAGCTCTTTGATGGCTCCAGCATCATATAGGCATTGCAGATGTTGGAGAAATACATCGCCTCATGAGGATTGCGGAAATTGCTTTCAGCAGCTGCCAGCCGTGCTGGCCCCAGCCAGCCATGGAAGCCGCTGTCATGCCTTTCGGCGCACTCCAGCAGCTTTTCACGTGGCTGCGGCTTTGCAGACGAATGCACTGTCCAGGGATAGCCTTTCATCACCTGAGCAAAGCCATACAAAATGGCGATGGCACGTTCAGCGTACTTCTCGTCGCCAGTGGCGTAGTAGGCCCTGGCAAGCGGCATCAATGCGCCGCCGTAGTAAATGCCCAGCAATGCCTCTATGCGCTCCCTGGCAAAGTAGTTCTCTGGATACACCTTCACATCACCAGTCTTGGGCTTGATGGGCTTCACGTATGGCGTGATGAAATATGCCCGCTCATAACTGCGTCCGTTGTAGTCGGTGAAAGTGTCCTTGCCATCAACGGGGAATGACATTATGTCCTTGCCGCTCTGGGCGCAGTACGCATGGTCTGGATCAGCCACCAAATCGTATTTCAGCCACTTGCCTGTCTTGCCGCAGAAGGGGCAGATGGTGCTGTTGTAGGCGGAACTTTGCTCCTCGGTGTCCAGTATCACTGGTGCTGGTCCTTCCTTGGGCACCAGCTCAATGTATTTTTCAGGGGAAAGCGCCAGGTATGGCGCAGCCTCGGCAATCGCCTTCGCATCCATGGAACGCTTCTCTGGCACGGGAAACACGGTGCGCGGAATTGTCCAGCCGTACAACGCCAATGCAAAGCACATAACTAGAAAGTGGATTGTTTTCATGGCTTCTCTCCTTCAAAACAAAAAAGCCCCTCGACGGAGGGGCTTGTTCATTCATATCATTTCAAATGTACGGAAAATCATTTGGTTATGCCCTTGGGACCCAGGAAATAGTTGTTCCAGTAGCCAGTGCCATTGAGACCGAGCATTTCCGTTTCAGTATGGTTCTCCACATGGCCATCCACCATGCCGCACACTGAACGCCCGCGATGTCTGTTGCGGGACCAATTTCTGCCGTCATTGCAGATTTGCGCAATGCCTGCATTATCCAATCCGGTAAAATCGCCCTGGCCAAAGGCCTTGGCATTAGTCTGCCCATAAGATGAATCGCCGATATGCACAGACATTGAAGGGGATGTATAGTGGAAATAACGCAAATCCACCCACTTTCCATCACCAGAACTGCGACCACCCACATAGTATTCAGGAATGCCATAATGGGTGTATGCGTAGGTTTTCAGCGTGTAGCTGGAGGCGGGGCAGCAGAATACGCCGCGCCTTTCCGCGCCATAGAAGGTCCAGTAGGGTTCCGTGTCATGGGTCAGGTACTTTTCTTCAGGCACCTTCTGCGTCAATCCCAGGTACGGACACAGGAAATAAGGATATGTGACGGACTTGGGGAAACCATGCATTATGCGATAATTCTTATCCTGTGCATGATTGTCTGCATAGTCGTTCAATGGAGGAAGAATGAAGCCCTCGTTGTCATCGCCATACTGAAGGAACGCCAGCATGATCTGCTTCGCATTGGCAGTGCAGGAAATCAACTTGCCCTTGGCCCTGGCATTTGCAAGCGCCGGCAGCAGCATGGCCGCCAATATCGCGATAATCGCAATGACAACCAGCAATTCAATCAATGTAAACTGTTTTTTCATAAAACGACCTCTCTTTTTGCAATATCTAAATTCCAATCCACGTTCTCGTTTTAATTATCCCATATTTTTTCCAAAAAGCAAGAGGCATTCTTGTTTTTTTATGTGGATGTCGCTTCGCCACCAACAAAACAATGCTTACCGCCAGCTTACACCAGCATCCCCTCCATCTGGAAGGCGTTCTTTCCAGCCTCCACCGCCTGCCCCTCAATGGAGAATGCCTTGCCTTCCACAATGCCGCCAATGGACAGCGTCTCTCCCGCCTTGACTGCGTGGTTGAAGTTGATTTGCACTTCGCGGATTGAGGCATTATCGCCGGCATTGACGGCCAGCCAATCCGCGCCATACTGGCAATAGTACGCATTGTTGAGATGCTGGTTCAAGTCAATGCAAGTGTGCGTGATTGCATGGTCTTGGGTATGCCCTGCCTCAATTGGGGCAATCCTGCCCAGCACAGGAAAGAAGTCAGGCATTTCTGCATTCAGGTTGGCATCCACCCCCACGTCGCCCGGCGTCTTCAGGCGCTGCGTCTCCATGTCCACCACCAGCCAGTAGCTTGAGGCATAACCAAGTGTGCGCCCGCTTTTTACGGACGTCATCCTGAACTGGCGCTTCGCGAAAAGCCTGTCCACGCCATTGGGATAGGTCTCCACCCGCATGATGTCGTCCATGGCAGGACTTTCCTCAATGTGCAGTCTCACGCGGGACAATACCCAGATGAAGCCCTTCTCCTTCAACGCAGCCAGACCAAAGCCAATCTCCTCAGCATGAACAGAGGCGATGTGCTGCATATAGTTGAACCAGCAATGGACATGCATCCTGCCCGTTGGACCAAATTCATTGACGCGCACTGGCATGTCCAGCACCTTGCGCAATTGCTCTTTTGCCATCATGATTAATTACTCCTTGCCAATGCCCGCATTATAAACGGAATAGGCAGCTTTGCAAACCGCCGTGCCTTATTTTCCGCGCGGTTCTCCGCGCGGCCATTGGCCGCGCGTCAGGACGTCATGTTTCCATACGGCTGTTGTCATGCGCAGTTTAATACCGCGCGACAGGATGTTGGACTTCCATACGTTTTTTCGCACTGCAAGGGGCGAATGGCAGTCACGCGTCCTGACGCGCGGCCCATGGCCGCGCGTAAAAACACAGGGATAAAATAAAAAAATACCATTTGACAAAATCAACAAGCACGTAAAATTATGATGTTTGTACTTAACAGATGGAATAAAAACTAATGACATTGCAAATCAGCACATACCTGGAAGGGCTGTCCCCAGTGGCAACGATTGTGATATCCATCGCAATCATGCTGTTCGGCGGCTTCCTTGCCACGCGGGTGACAAAGCTGTTCCGCCTGCCCAATGTCACTGCCTACATCCTTGTGGGCGTGGCCCTAGGTCCCTGCTGCATCAATGCCATACCCAAAAACATAATCGTGGGCACTGACTTCATCTCCGATATAGCCCTGGCTTTCATCGCGTTCTCGTCTGGCGAATTCTTCAAGTTGGACATACTGTTGAGAAACGGCATGAAGCTGGTGATCATAACCATATTCGAATCGCTGATAGCCTCTCTGTTCGTGTTCATACTCACATTCTGCATTTTGGATTTGAGTCTGCCATTCTCCATAATCCTTGCTGCATTGGCCTCGGCAACTGCACCTGCCTCCACAATGATGACAATACGCCAGACTAACGCCAGCGGCGACTATGTGGATACATTGCTCTCCGTGGTGGCATTGGATGACATCGTGAGCCTCATCGCCTTCTCCGTGGCAGTCTCCATATCCTTGGCTTTCATGGGCGACGTTGTCAACTCCCAAATCATAATGAAGCCAATCATGCTGAACCTGCTGATGATCGTGGCAGGAGGCGCTGGCGGATGCATCATGAAATTCATGGTGGCAAACAGACGCTCGGTTGACAACAGGCTCATCATATCAGTGGCAGCGCTTCTGGCGCTGTGCGGCATCGGCGCGGCACTTGGCGTGTCCCCCCTGCTGGCATGCATGACCATGGGAATGGTATATACCAACCTGGCCGAGGATGACGCCCTCTTCAGGCAGGTGAACTACTTCGCACCGCCGATTCTGCTGCTCTTCTTCGTGCGCTCCGGTCTGCAATTCAGGCTGGACACGCTGCTGCACATAGACAGCGCACTTGCGGGGAAACCCCTCCTGCTTATCGGAGTGCTGTACTTCTTCGTACGCATTCTGGGCAAATACGCAGGTGCCTGGCTGGGATGCCTGGCCACTGGGAAATCCAACAAGGTGCGCAACTACCTCGGGCTTGCGCTGATACCCCAGGCAGGCGTGGCAATAGGCCTGGCAGCCCTGGGCGCCCGCACCATCGGCGGGGAGACTGGCGGCATACTACAGACCATCATCATGTCCTCCAGCATACTGTACGAACTGGTGGGACCAGCCTGCGCCAAGCTGGGACTGTACCTGTCCTGCTCTTATGGCAGCAGAAAGTCAGGCGAAGAACAGGAGGAAGACGAGCTGGGCAGGATGAAGGAGGAACTGTCCGCAATACAGAGCAAGATATCCCAACGCCTGGCAGAAGGACAGAGCAAGGTCATACCGAACGAGCCAGACACGGAGAACGATGAATACTACTCCATTATGGAATATATGCAAAGGCGTGGGCGGAACTGGAAAATGAGGTGAACAAATGCTGGAAAACCACGATTTGATAGGGGCATTGATGGGCGAATGGGCATTGCAGTCCATGCACCTTGGGGCGATATTGCTGCGCGTGTGCATGGCGCTGTTCCTGTCCGCCATGATAGGCTGCGAGCGGGCCACCAAAAGGCATACGGCTGGCTTGCGCACATTCATTCTGGCTGGCGTGGCCAGCGTGTTCGCCGCGCTATGCGACGAATTCGCGCTGACAGTGCTGAAGGCGCCCTTCACGTTTCTGTCCGCCGCCGCGTTGATATGCGTGTCTATGATCAGCGGCAACACGCTGCTGTTCAGCTCCAGGAACCAGCTCAAGGGCCTTACCACTTCGGTCTGCCTGCTGTCAAACTCCATCATCTCCCTTTGCATCGGCTTCGGCATGTACACCAGCGCCATCATTGGCTTCTTCGCGATGATCATGTGCGTGGCATTGTTCCCAAATCTTGAAACGCAGTTCAAACGCCATTCAAAATACATGGAATTGCACCTTGAACTCACAAACAAGAACGCATTGCAGGACTTCATCAAGACAATCAGGGAATTCGGACTGCACCTGGACGAGATAGAATTCAACCCCGCCTACGCCAACACCGGACTAGGCGTTTACACCCTGAAAGTGACAATAAAGCATCACAAGCTGATGAAGGCCAAGCACAGGGAGATTGTGGAGGCATTGTCAACTCTTGACAATGTGGAATTCATAGAGGAAATCTGAACACATGGCAAAAATCGCAATAATCGGCGCGGGCATGATGGGTTCAGCCCTGGCATTCCCGGCACGGGAAAACGGAAACGATGTGCGACTGGTGGGCACGCCACTGGACATGGAAATCATTGACACCTGCCAGAAATGCAACAGGCACCCCAAATTCACACGGGACTTTCCAGACGGCATTTCATTCTTCCAGTTCGAGCAGGTGAATGACGCCATAAAGGGCGTGGACTTCATTATCGGCGGGGTTAGCTCCTTCGGTGTGCAGTGGTTCTCCGAAAATGTGCTGCCAATAGTTCCCGATGAGGTGCCATTCCTCACGGTGACAAAGGGACTTCAGGACAGGTCGGACGGCACACTGCTCTGCTATCCCCAGCTTTGGCGCAAGACGCTGGACGCCCTGGGCAAGTCCAACAGCCTCTGCGCCATAGGCGGCCCATGCACCAGCTATGAGCTGGTGGCCCATGACCAGTCCCTGGTGGCGTTCTGCGGCAAGGACAGAGCCGCCCTGGAAATGATGCGAAACGCCATGGCTACAAACTACTACCACGCAATCCTAACCGATGACGTGATCGGCGTGGAGGCTGCCGTGGCATTGAAGAATGGATATGCCCTGGGCATCGCCCTCACCATTGGCGAAAACATACGCAAAAGCGGAAACGAAAACGAAATCCACTACAATTCCCAGGCCGCAGCGTTCCTTCAGGCAAGCAGGGAAATGGATCTGCTGGTACGAATGCAGGGTGGCACCAAGGACAGCTTCATGGTCGGCATAGGCGACCTGTATGTCACGGTATATGGCGGCAGGACACGCAAGGTGGGCATCCTTCTCGGCGAAGGATACGACATAGACCAGGCATTGGAAAAACTCCAGGGCGTGACACTGGAATCACTGGTAGTGGCGAAACGTGTGGCACGAGCACTCAGGATACAGGCGGAAAAGGGCAAGGTAAATCTTGAAAACTTCCCCTTCCTGATGCATGTGGACGACATCATATCCCGCAAGACCCCAGTAAACATCCCCTGGGACACGTTCACACAATGGAGGAAGTAGCCGCCGCAAACTGTCGGAGCCGCTGGATACTCTCGGAGCCGCTGGATACTCTCGGAGCCGCTGGATACTCTCGGAGCCGCTGGATACTCTCGGAGCCGCTGGATACTCTCGGAGCCGCTGGATACTCTCGGAGCCGCT
>JAFZZD010000797.1 GCA_017615955.1 Victivallales bacterium | reverse complement strand
GGGAACATAGCGTTTCTTTTAAATTGTGAATCAACGAAAGCTGTGAAATGCCAGTCAAATAGACCACACCTGGACCAACATTCATTGAAATACACCCTTTGTTGTTTCTAGGCGTCAATGGCTGCCCCAAGTGATTGGCAACCACAAGTTTCCCATCCTCCGCAACGGCAAACTCGCATTCGCCACCATACACGCTCCCCCTCCACACGGCATAAACACACTTGTTGTCAGGATTTTTCCAGGAAGCGATATATATGTCACCTTTCCTGCTTATCGCAGGGCGCGTGGACCCCACAGGCATGAATCGCACAAGCGTCTCATACGCAAAACTCGCGCCCTTGCGCTCAAGATTCCGACGGTGAAGTCCAAAATGCGCCTCCACGCCTGCGTTCCTGTTTTCCGTCGAGCGATAGTTGTGCCAGCAGATTCTGTCTGCGCCCGCAGCCAGCCAGCAGATGTATGTCCTGGGCAGAAGGCGAGCCTGATCCGCCTCTGTGCAGCCGCGCCAGGAAACGCCGCCAACTCCAAACATGCCGCCGTTCCTGAAATGATAGACTCCTGCGGAAATGCCCTTGTAGTCCTTAAGCGTGGCAAAGACGATGGGCGTGAAGCTCTCGCCTTCCGCCAGCTTGTCTCCATTGAAGAAATAGTAGGCGAAGAACGGCTCCGGCGGTGGCTCCTTTATGGAGGCGTCAGCCCAGCTGTATGTCATTTTTCCAGAGACGACGCCTTTTTTCAGCCAAGCTGCCTCCCATCCTATGTGCAGTTTGCCAGCGTCCCGTGCATTTATCTGCACATCCGCATCCAGATTTCCGCTTTCATCAAGCGTCATGTCAAAGTAAAATGGAAATCCCGCTGGAGAAATGACTTTGCCGCCTGCGTCAAGAAAACCCTTTAACGCAGCATGATAACGGGATGGATAGCTCTGCGTGTCAGGCAAGAACAGCACGGTATTCGCATCGGGGCGCAATGTCTTCAGTTCCTCAAACGTAATGAAGCTGCGCTTGACGCCAGGAATGTACTTGTCCAATCGGAAAGTATGCGTCTCAGAATAGTAGCAATACCTGCTGTCATACAGGAGAAGCGCCGTCATCTTTTCTGGTGCCACCTGCATTTCACGCAGCATTTTCGGCAAGGTCTTCCTGATGAAGTCAGGTTCCTCCTGCGACGAATAGCCGACTTCAGTCAGCCATACTGGCTTGTCGCCAATGCCATACTTCTCCATGAGCTTCCTCAGCTTTCTCATGCTGCCTGGCAGACGCGTCTCCGGGACGTCATTCCATCTGTACGGATGTATGCACATAATGTCAAAGGCGCCGCATACACCTGGCTGCTGGTACATCTTCTCAATGTATGGATATGGAATCCCTGATGTTCCAGAAAACAGGATTTTGGCATTTGGTGCGTGTTGCCGAAGTTCCTTGGAGGCCGCAAGCAGAATCTTGCTGTAGTTCTCCACGCTGATGCCCTGCAAGTCAGGCTCGTTCATCACCTCAAAGCCATACACCCGCTTTCCATAGCGTTCGGCCATCCTGCGCACATAATCACTCCACTCCGGCAAGTGCTTATGAAGCGGCTTCATGTAGGATGGCGGCATGTGCAGCAGGGGGACATACTCCACATGGTTCTGCTCGCACTGCGCCATCAGCTTGTCAAACGCCGTGAAAAGCCATTGGTCCCGAGAGGGCATCACCATTCCCCAGCCGGCAGGACCGCGAAGGACATCAATGCCCTCCTTGTCCATCATCTTGAGTTCCTCTTCAGCACGGTCTGCCTCCCATCCAAAAAGATGCGAGGCCACGCCATAAGGCGAAAGTACAAGCCTCTCCTCGTCTGCCCCAGCATTTTCTGCAATTATAAACAGGAGCAACACAAAACCAAGAATATACGCCATTTGTTTCATAAACGAAAATCACATTTAATGGGTAACAGAGCCTTATTCTATAAGATTCACGCCTGATTTGTCGGCAATCCTTGTGAATGCCAATGGGCTGCTTTGCAGGTCACCCACTGTCTGTGACTGAACATGGCCATCCGCGAATCCGCAATTCGCACGGTCAGAGTGCATAACAGCAACCATGCCATAATTCTTGTTCCATGGGCTGATGTAGCTCTTGCGAACCACACTGGAGCCAGACTGCTGAAGACTGTCAGACGTAATCACAGTCTGCGAGGGATTCTTCATAAGTATGCAGTTGCTGCCTGTGTTATATCCCTTCGCATTTGCATCATATATGCAGAAGCCAAAATCTCCGGCATTGGTCTTGGCTGCATCCGAGGCAGCCGCAAAGAACGAGAGAGTGCCATAGCTGTTGTCGCCCTGGGCAAAAGATATCCCGTCATCAATCGTCACATTTATGCTCTTGCAGGTCAAAACCTTATGCTCAATGTATTTTTCCTGAACATAAACGTATGCCCATGGCCTCATCTGAAATTTCGTGGCCGTCCCCTTGTAGATAATCGCAGCAGGAATAATCTCCGAATAGGCATCCGCGTAGATGCGATGCGCCATCATTACCTGCTTCTGGTTGTTCACGCAGGCAATGGTGCGAGCCTTTTCCCGTGCTTTGCTCAAGGCTGGCAACAACATGGCCGCAAGTATCGCAATTATCGCAATCACGACCAACAATTCAATCAATGTGAAATTTCTCTGCCTCATCTCTCATTCTCCTGATTTGTCATTCTTTGTACTATTTTAAAGTGGAAAAACCAACTAAAGCTGATTAGCCAGCCGGTGGTATTGCTCCGAACTCTTTGTAAAACCACAATTGGCTTAGACACCTCGAAGTAAGGGATTACTCAATTCTCAGGCGTTCAGCAAGAATTCCTTCAGATAATTGTCAAAAGCCACCAGGTCATCCAAACGCCATGCCTCACAGACGGCCAGCTTCTCCTTGATGGCGACACCGCCCAGGGATTCAGGATACGCTTCGTATATGGAGCGCAGCTTGTCCAATACCTCCTTCACCTGCGGCAATTTTCCCCGCAGTTCTTTGACAAGCTCAATCGTTTTAATCTTGTCATCCTGCCTGGTGACATCATATACCTTCATTGCATCAAGCACTTGGCGTAGCAATTTCACATACGGCATCGCCGCCTTGTAGTATTCGCAGAATTTTCCTGTGATGTCCAGATTCTGGTCATCGGGGAAAATGCGGTTGGGGTCAAGGTGGCTCTGCACCCAGTTGTCATTTCGGTAGCGGTCACGGACCTCCTTGCTGCGGAAATCTGGAACTTCCATGGGCTGCCCTTCAGCCACTGCACTGCGCAGTGCCTGGATGCCAGTAAGCGTCACATCCGCCGCCGCATACACATTCCATGGTGCCTTCTCGCCCGTGAGAATCTCCCGCGCAAAATAGTAGAGTTCCCAGAAGTCGCCTCCATCATGGCCCGCCTTGTCCGCCAAGTCGCCAAGTTCTGGCCATCCTGGCTCCACATGTATGCCTTGGGAACTGCCCATTGCGCCCACCTTCAGCATTAGCGAAGGATAGGATTCAGCCGCGGCCCGTGTGCCGAAGAAGCGCACATTCCTGCCATCAGCCGAAGTTCCACCCATCAGGTTGCGCACAATGCCGCCATTGCTCATATATATCAGCGAGGGGCACATGGCGCAGAGGTTGGGCATAATCCCGTCCACCTTGCGTCCCTTGCCGTGGACAGCGCCTTCATAAAGCACATCCGTGGGAAAAGCCACCACCTTCTCGGGACGAAGACCTGTAATCACCATGGCAGGGCCAAGTGAATGTGTGCAGTAGTAATGATAGTTAAGCCATCCACGCCAGGAATGAAGGCGGTTGCCCGGGACTGTGTCCTGCGTGCTGAGGCAGGCATTGGTTCCACCATGGATATATTCGAATTCGGCGTACTCAAGCTCTCCGAAGAAGCCTTCCTTGTAGAGTTTAGCCAAATACAGGTTCTTCTTGTCAAATGGGTAGTTCTCCGCCAGGTTATAGACCAGGCCGCTGGCCTCCACTGCCTCCACCACTTCCACGCCTTGCGCTGGTGTCAGGAAACTGGTCACCTCGCACAGCACGTGCTTGCCAGCCTTCAGTGCCTTCAGCGTATGCTTGGCATGGTCTGGGAAGAACGTGGCAATAAGCACAGCGTCAAAGTCCATCTTGAAGAAGGCATCCTCATCGGCAACGACCTCCGCTTCGGGGCAGATTTCCTTGAAGCGGGTTCGCATTGCGGGGCTTGTGTCGCAGCCTGCCACAATGTCTATGCCCAATGCATGGGCCGATGCAATGAACGAGGAACCGCGCACCAGCCCCCAGATCCCCAGCCTGAGACGCTTTCCTCCAAACAACTCCTTCTTCTCTTCATCTGACATAGTCTGCATGTCCTCTCCTTTATCTTCTGCGTATTGCCATTAACCAGAATGCCATAAGTCGCATAAGCAGCTTTGAACATGGGATAATCTAATGCCTTATCATTGTCCTGTCATCGCCGCAACCCACTTTTTCGGCTCACTGCGGGATTGTTACTAAAGCTGATTAGCAACTGGGAATATTATACCAAAACCACAGAAAAACGCAATAGGGTAAAATCAAAAAAACATTGATTTGAAATGAAAATAACAACTTTTATATTTGCTGCAAATTAAGAATCAGCACAGGAAAAATAGATATGAAGAAAATAGAAAGAAAGGGACAATGGGACTTGGAGCCGCAGAAGTCATCAGCGGCACAGTTCCTCACATACATTGCCTCCACTGGCACTGACAGCGAGAAATACGACATCCGCTACGAGGACGAAAACATCTGGATGAGCCAGAAGATGCTGGCGGCAGTGTATGGAATCGAAATAAACACCATTAATTATCACCTAAAGAAAATATTCGCTGATGCAGAACTGGACGAAGGGGCAGTTATTCGAAAAATTCGAATAACTGGAACAGATGGCAAATCCTATGCGGTTAATCACTACAATCTTCAGGTGATAATTGCACTTGGCTTCAAGATAGACAACGAGAAGGCCATAGCCTTCCGCAAATGGGCGAACCAGATTGTATCGGAATACACCATCAAAGGCTGGGTCATGGATGTGCCTCGCCTGAAGGACGGCTCTCCAATCACCGACAAGTATTTTGAGCATCAGCTTGAGCGCATCCGCGAGATTCGCCTCAGTGAACGGAAATTCTACCAGAAGGTGACGGATCTTTATGCAACAGCCATAGATTATGACAAGACATCGAATGTGACGCGCCATTTCTTTGCCACCGTGCAGAATCGGATGCACTGTGCAGTGCATGGACATACGGCGGCGGAGATTCTCTATACTCGCGCAGATGCGAAGAAGGAGAATATGGGGTTGACGAACTGGGAGGACGGCCCCGATGGTAAAATCAAGAAGTCTGACGTGATCATTGCCAAGAACTACTTGACAAATGACGAGTTGCAAATACTAGAGCGAATAGTGAACGCATTCCTTGACTACGCAGAGACGCAGACCTTACGAAAAATACCCCTGACGATGGAGGACTGGAAAGTACGTCTAGACAAGTTTCTGGAACTGTTCGATCAACACGCGCCGAGGTATGAAG
>JAFZZD010000796.1 GCA_017615955.1 Victivallales bacterium | reverse complement strand
GATGCGCTGGAACAGGTCTTCGCGGAAAGTGCCGTCCGCTATGCTTTGGTTTAGGTCTCGGTTTGTGCCGCAGATAAGCTGGAATGAGCTGGTCTCCTCCGTGTCCGAGCCAAGGGGCAGGAATGTCTTCTCCTCAATGGCCTGGAGGAGCATTGCCTGTTCGTCCAGCCTGAGTTCGCCGATTTCGTCCAGAAAGAGTATGCCGCCGTCTGCGGTCTTCAGGAGGCCGTCCCTTGCGGTGACAGCGCCAGTGAAGGCGCCTTTGCGGTGCCCGAACAGGGCGGCCATTGCCTGGTCGCCGCGCAGAGTGGCGCAGTTGGCCGCCACAAATGGACCTGACAACTGGTTGCTGAGTTTCTTCAATTCATAGATTCGCCGTGCCAAATGGGACTTACCCGCGCCGGTGGGGCCAGTCAGCAGAATGGGCTTTCGCGAGCGTATGGTGACGCGCTCTATGGTTTCAATCAATGTGTTGAACGCCTTGTTTCGTGTTTCAATGCCGGACTTCAGGAAGGCCAGGTCATTGTGCCTCTGGAGGGCGAAGCGGCGCGCCACCATGTCGTAGCGGGACAGATCCAGGTCAATGACAGTGTAGTCCCCCCTGGCCTTGTCGCCTTCCATGACGGGATGTGTCTGTATCAGGCGGCCTGGCAGATGGCGGGCTTCCGTCAGCAGGAACAGGCAGATCTGTGCAATATGCGTGCCTGTCGCCAGGTGTATGTAGTAGTCGTTCTTGTCTGGCTTGAATGTCATCCTTTTGCTGAAGTCGTATAGTTTTGTATAGACCTCTTCCATGTCCCATGGATCGTTGAGGTCAATGAGTTCAGGAACGGGTTTGGTTTTGGGGGACACGGTCTTTATGTCCGCCGCGACTGTCTCCATAAGCTCGCTGAACTTCCTCTGGTAGAGAAGGTGGTATTCGCCGAATTGAAGGTCTGGCTGCATTGCCAGAGCCACTGAAGGACGCCAGTTATTCCAGCGTTCCTCCCCTTCCCATTTTGCATCCAATGTAGTGCCCAGAAATGAAATGACTATGTTCATTGTTTTATAATTTTTTATAATTGTTTATTTGCTAAGATAGAAAGTAGTATATCACCAAAGCCGAAATTGTCAAAGCCCAGATGGGCAAGAAGCCTGGAAATCTAGTGAGGTAATGGCAAAACTCCTGGAAAGGCAAGCCTTTTCCGCTGGCTGTCGCCAGCGGCACCTGACAATTTGCGCCCTGGCGCAATAGTTTTGAAATTAGCTGTAGTGTCATAGATTTTTGGCACGGTGTTTGCAAAAGGGTGTTGTGAGCAATTGAAGAACAAGGATTTGGCAATATGAAATACAAGGCATATAATGTTACTTGGAAATGCAGGGGGTACGGCGTTGATCCTCACCGTCTGGAGAAATACATGGTGGGGCTTGAGGAGTATAGGTACTGCAAGGGTGTGCGCCGTCTCGGCAAGGCCTTGGAATTGAGGCCCGATCCCTGGGAGGATATCAATGAGAAGCCCAGGAAATACCGCAGCTGGAAGGCCCACAGCAAATGCCGTCACCAGTGGGAGAGGCATGAGCCACCCGCAATTGAAGGCGGATGGAGCTGGGATGAAGATGGGAGCAAGGGGGACCACAGGCGCAAATGGGTCATGGATTGCCTCAAGAAGAAAGGCGTCTGCATTTTCAATGTGCATCACGACAAGGGACTTGAGAATTTTCTTGAAAATTGTGAAAACTGGGAGATCAGACGTCTTGGTCATGGTCTCATAGAGGCGACCTTGCTTGTCCAGGAGGCAGTTAAGCCCAAGCCCAAGAAGAACCCAGGAGAGAAGCGTCAAAGCGGCAAGAGCCGTCGTCGCGCGAAGCACCGTGAGCGTATTAAGAGGCGCAATGCGTCCATCCTGGCAGTCAAGGAGCGCATCAGGCTTGCCAGCCGCAAGGGGAGCAAGGGCGTTTCCAGGCCGAATGTGCCATACAAATGCGGCAGGGCTTGTGCCAAAAAAGGCTCCGCTGTTAACAAATTTGCGAAATACATTGCCAAAAGTTATGTGGTTTCGCCTTCGAGCCGCTATGGCATCTTGTGCGTGGCTGCCTTTGAAGACCACATCCAGGGAATTGCAAGAAGGGACAGCCCCGCGTCATATCTTCTGCAGAACTACAGCTGCTTCAGGCAAATGGCGAAGACCCGCCTTGGCCTTGATGAATATGACCAAAACTATAAGCTCTTCCACACAGTGCCTGAACAGTGCTGCGTCTGGCTCACGGGGCGCCGTGTCAGCGACTTCCCCGCCTGGTGCATGGGCATGCTCACGGAAGCCAGGCTGGCTGAAGATATTGCCAAGCGCCTTTGGAACTGGATGCTTGGCATCACCAGTGTGCGCGATGTATATGGTCTTAGCAAGAATGAGGCCCATGAGATTTTCCGTCTTCCTGCAAGCATAAATAATGAGAATGAGGCTATAGTCGCAGCCATTGCCGCTTCCCGTCATTGCGATGAAACTCTTGCCATGAACCTGACGAAGCAGATACCGTCTTTTGGCAGAGTTGTCAACGACCATGCAAGATGCAGCTTCGTGCGTAAACTTGTTGAATGGCTCATTGCCGTCAATGCCAACCCAATTGCAGGCAAGCTCCATGACTTGCTGGACTACTTCTTCCGTAGCGGCATCTGGCGCGATTCCGAATTCTCATTCAAGGGACGCACACTTCAGCGCGTGGAGCAGCTGATGAGGGAGTGGCATCAAGACTATATCGAGCACGGCGGCATGAGCAGGGAGGAATTCTTGAAAAAATGGGATAAGCATGACTTCGATTGCAACGTTAAGTTATATCAGTTCCAGGAACTGCTTTCCGCCGGGGAATTGCTGGCAGAAGGGAAGAGGCAGCACAATTGCGTCTTCTCCTACCGAGACCTATGCAGAAGCGGGATGAGTTCCATTGTGTCAATGCGCGGCGTGGAGAACCTCACGCTGGAGATAAGGGCGCGTTGCATTGTGCAGATTCGCGGCGTCTGCAACCGCCTTCCCTACCCTGAGGAGATGCGCGTCATACGCCAATACGCCTCCCTCAAGAACCTGACTATCGCGTAGCGTTGTGCGCGGCAAAAAGGCCGCGCCATAGAACATTTCCCAGAACCAAGGGAATATAGAAATGTCGCGCCCACATGGACTATATCGGCGCATGGAAACATAGAAGAGGCGATTACATATTTGCGGTCATTTATTTAAAGAAAAGGCACTCTTCAACTTGAAAATCGGGCTGAATGCCGTATATTGCGCCTGTACGTCAATTACATGAGAAGTACCCAAGAGTTTTTCTTGAAAATAAAACAAACAAAAACAATTCTTTACAAGGAGAAGTTTTTATGGCGAATGCAGTTGTTATGCCGAAGGCAGGCAATTCTGTTGAAGAGTGCGTTTTGTCCGAGTGGACTGTCAAGGTTGGTGACCAGGTGAAGGCCGGTGACAAGATTGGTGTCATTGAGACTGATAAATCATCCCAGGACCTGGAATCCACTGCCACTGGCACAGTGCTGGCCCTGTTCTGCAACCAGGGGGATTTGATACCTGTTCTGCAGCCAATCATGGCTGTTGGCAATCCAGGTGAGGATTTCAGCGCATTGGCTCCATCCAGCGCCGCACCAGCCGCCGCTCCAGCAGCCGAGGCCGCACCAGCACCAGCCGCCGCACCAGCCG
>JAFZZD010000795.1 GCA_017615955.1 Victivallales bacterium | reverse complement strand
GGCAGACCGAGTGGCTGATGAACATCACCAGGGACAGGGTAGCCGAGGCGAAAGGCAGCATAACCTGGAGCCCGCTGATCTACATCAACCAGGAAAGTTCCCTTTTCCGCAAGCTGAAGGGCTTTCCGATGCGCCAGGACAAGGATGACTTCTCCATTGAGAGCATAGCCGCTGAAATCAGCAATTTTGACGGCAAGCTCTACAATGGCAAATTGAAGCTGAACATTTACACCGCATTAAGCGGGACCCATTCCATTGCATATCAGAGCCGCAAGGAGCAAATCAAACTGTCAAGTGGCGAGAACAAAATTGAGCTGCCATGCAGTTTTGACAAGGTGAATTGCCGCAGCAAGGTGAAGTTCGTGCTTGACGACGGCGAGACGCTGGGCCGCGAATACCCGGTTATGCTGGAGTACGAGCCAGTCTCCATAAAGCTCACGACACCAGGATATTCGGACACGTTCTATCCTGGGCAGGACAAGAACAAGATCAAGGGCATTGTGCGCCAGCGCAGCATGGGAAAGCTGACACTGGAAATACAGGGCCAGGGCATCAAGCCGCAGAAACTGGAGTTCCAGGGCGACAAGCTGGAGCATCCATTCGCATTTGACGCCACTGGCATCGGCGTTGACGGGGCATTGCTCACAGCCAAGGTGGAAGGCGGTCAGGCGCAGGTCAAGGTGAATGCGCCCGCGCCCACAAAGAACAGGATGGTCTGGATTGAGAACGGCTATCTTGTGCAGGATGGCAAGCCCATATTCGTGCGCATGATCGAGGGCTTCGAGGGCTTTGGCGTGGGACGCCGCTTCAATGAATACATGAAAACCAGGCGCGCCTCATTCTGCACAAACAATGACACTGTGCTCAGGAGAACGCTGGAACCCTCCAGGCTTCTCAAGGGCATCGAGGCCGAGGCAGTCAGGGACATTGAACCCAGCCCTGAACTGCTGAAGAAAATCAAGGACAAAATCGAGTCCCTGCGCAACCAGGACTTCACATACTATTTCCTCATTGACGAGCCGGAATGCAGAAACATATCGCCAGTTTATCTAAGGCACCTCTACAAATACGTCAAGTCCCTGGACTTGTTCCACCCTGTCATGATATGCAGCCGCGCTGGCGCCCGCTATGCGGACTGCGCGGACTACATCACGGCGCATCCATACTGGGCGCCGTACTTTGACGGCCGGGGCAACCGCCTTTTGACCATTCAATTGCAAAAGCTCCCCAATTATTTCAATGCCTGGCTTGCCCCCAACAAGGCCTCCGCACTCGTGCCGCAGTGCTTCAGCTACCGCAACTACTGGAACAGAATGGCCGATTATCCAACGCTGGACGAAATGGACGCCGCAATCTGGATTTCCGTGGTGACAGGCGTAACTGGCATTGAGACCTTCCACTACCACGACCTGGGGGACAGGGCGGTAATGTACGAGGGCACACGCTATTTCATGCAGTCACTGGAAAGGCTGGATAAATTCCTGCTGACGCCTGACAAGAAGACACTGGATGGGCCAGAGGGAATGTTCTCCGCCATATTCACAGCCAATGGCGAAAAGCTACTCATACTTGTGAATGTCACTGGCAAGACAGCCCATTTTGAAAGCAGCCTAAAGGGTCTGCATGAATTCAGGGGCACACGCACCTTCAATGGCGCAATTGACCTCAAGCCCAACGAAACAGCGCTCTTCACTACAAAGAAGATGGATCAGGGACTGCCTTCCAAGGCGGAAATAGCCGCACTTATCGAACAGAAGGAGAAGCAGCGCCTCGCAAACAAGAGCATACTCTTCGAGAAGGGCTTCCAGATCAATATGCATGCCTCTGGCTTTGAGCATTTCGGCAGGGAGGAATGGACGCATAGCAAGCTGTTTGACGGAGTGGACAATATGCTGGCATGGTCCGCCTCCAGGTGGAAGCCATCCTGGCTGGAGTTGAGCTTCTCCACATTCGTGCCTGAATTCACCAGGCTGGTCGTCAATGGCAGCGGCATTGAGAAGATGGTGTTGCAATATTGGAAGGACGGCGAATGGAAGAAGCTGGACGATGTGGCCGAGGTCAAGGTCGAGAAGTACACCAAGTCCTACGTTTGCCGGGAAAAGGTGCGCACTGTCAAGTTGAGGATGGATTTTCCCACTGGCAAGGAGAGTGTGGAACTTTACGAGGTGGAGGCATTTGACGATGCGCCGCAGCAGGTGAAGGAAAACAGCCAGCAGCAAAGTCCTGTGCTGGATGAAAAGGACAATGTGCTGTGGCGCAGGGACGGCACCAATGTGAAGCTTGGAAAAGGCGGCTGGGATGACAAGAGACTGCGCATTTTCGGCGACGACCAAGGCAGGCTGGTAATCTCTGGCGATAAGCTGCTTCCAAAGGAGATTTCACCCGCCACGAACATCAACATTCCCATCAACGAGGATTATCCATGGCTGGTCTGCAAGCTGGACAGCGTCAGGATGAACCAGGGTTCCTACCACGCCTGGTGTGTGCAGGGTCCAGGCCTGGGTGCCTATTTCCAGGACAGCTCGCCTGTGCCAGGCATCTACACTTTCAACCTGAAGGAAACCAACCTCATTGGCAAGAAGCAAAGCTACATCGCCATCTACGCATATTGCGAGGAGCTTGTCTTCAACAGCATCAGCCTTGTGAAGAAGGCGGACTGCATGGCGACTGCCAGCATCGAGGGCGATACATTGCATGTCCGCGCCGAATTGCTGAAGCCCGCCGAAAGCGTGTCCGCCAGACTGAGCTACAAATTCAAGAACCAGACACCGGAATACCAGCTGAAGCCCTTGCCTGGCAACAAACTGGTCTGGGAAGGCACATTCAAGCTGGACAAGTTGAAGCAGAACTTCAAGCCAGGCCAGCTGGACCTGCGGCTGGACGTGCTGGGAGGCGGCCTGCCTGTCCCCGTGTTCAGCAAAATATATACAATCAAGTAACAAGTAATATATGTGACTTTCATAAGGCACTTGGAAATCCAGTGTCCTGAATGCGAGGCCAAAGGTCTCGCACATTATGAATTTTAGTTTTGTCGCGTATATTACTGTAATTAAAAAAGAATAGTAACAAGTAACAACGGAGGCGCAATCATGTGGCTAATTGAAGCAGCTAAACAACGGTGGCGGGAACAATTCCTTAAAAACAAGACAGCAGTCGGCATAGATGTCAACTGCGACAATGAACGGGCGGTCCTTCAGGCCGCCATTGAAAATGACATGAAAGAGGAAGAAGAAAGACAAAAAAATG
Source organism: Victivallales bacterium (assembly GCA_017615955.1). The sequence continues at coordinate 1,448 of JAFZZD010000795.1, read as the reverse complement.
AGACCAAGAAGGAGTAAACCATGGGATATATAGTAATCGCGTGGTTCCTCAATCTTCTAGGTACAGGAACCTCGAAATAAACCTGTACCAGAACAAGGCTATTCCGACATTGGAATGACCTTGTTCTTTTTTGCTCACTGTGGCATTTTATGGCACTTTTTCACTGTAAAACCACAATGGAAAGGAGTTTTTGACTATGGATTTGCAGGCTGTGCGTGACCGTTACAGGGCGGAGCTTTACGAGAATGTGATCCCATTCTGGGAAGAGCATTGCGTTGACAAGGAATACGGTGGCTATTTCACGTCTCTGGACAGGGATGGCTCCGTATATGACACCGAGAAATACATGTGGATGCAGTGGCGCATCGTATATATGTTCGCCAAGTTCTCCATTGCGCAGGGCGGCAATGACAAGTGGATGGACATTGCCAGGCAGGGATACGACTTCCTCTACAGCCACGGCAAATCCGAGGACGGCACATACTACTTTGCGCTTAACAGGCAGGGTGTTCCATCCGTTGCGCCTTACAACATATTCTCCGACTGCTTTGCCGCAATGGGGGCAGCCGCCATGTACAAGGCCACTGGCGAGGAGAAATACCGCATCGAGGCGGACAGTGCCATGCGCTCCTACATCAGGCGCATGGACAATCCAAAGGGCCGCTGGGAGAAGGGCCTTTCAGGCAAGGCGCGTCGCCTGTCCCATGGCCAGTTCATGATGCTTGCCAATCTGGCATACGAGATGCGTACCTGCCTGGGCAGCAACGAATACGACGCGGCTGCGGAAGAGGCGGTGCAGGCGGTTACGGACAGGTTCTGGAACCCGAAAATGCGCATCCTCTTCGAGAACATAAACCCAGAGGGCGAACCCTTTGACCTGGCCTCCTGCGAGGGACGCATGGTCAATCCTGGCCATGGCCTGGAATCAATGTGGTTCATGCTGCAGCACGCGGAGCAGACTGGCAACCAGGCGCTGGTCGCAAAGGCGGCGGACATCATCAAGGGCATCTTCGACTTCGGCACAGACAAGGAATACGGAGGCATTTTTTACTTCATGGACGCATTGCACAAGCCGCACCTGGAATTGCAGTGGGACATGAAATTGTGGTGGCCGCACTGCGAGGCGCTCATTTCCTGCATCTTCGCATACAGGCTCACCAAGGACCAGTGGTTCCTGGACAAGTTCGACGAAATCGACCAGTGGGCCTGGAGCCATTTCAAGGATGACAAGTACCCCGAATGGTACGGTTACCTCAATCGCCGAGGCGAACCCACCCATACCCTGAAAGGCGGTAAGTGGAAGACCTTCTTCCATCTGCCAAGATGCCTCTTCACTGTAGCAGACCAATTTGACAAATTGTGATAAGTGGTCAGTGGACAGTGGACAGTGGACAGTGGATATATCAACCATTCCTTGCTATCCCAGTCCACAGTCCACAGTCCACAGT
>JAFZZD010000794.1 GCA_017615955.1 Victivallales bacterium | reverse complement strand
GTAAATATACCCACCATGGTACTGCAGAAGGTTTCAAGGTATGTCAAGCAGTATAGGGAAAAATGCGTGGCTGAAAGGGCAGGGGACTTGCTTGAGAAAATCAATGCGGCATATAGTTCCTTTGACGTAAACAGGTTGGAAAACGTAATGGAGGAATGGAAGCGGCTCTGCGAGGAGGACGGGTACCAGCCCACGCAGGAGCAGCTTGTGCAGCTGAATGAGGCGAAAGCATATCTTGACATTGAGCATCAGGAGAGGGACAGGCATTCCAGATTCCAGGAGACGCTGGCCAAAATTGTCAGCGGCATTAATGGAAATGCTCCCTTGGATGAGATTGAGAGGCTTTATTCCGAGGCGGAAGCTCTGGAACTAGAGATGCCGGAATCCATTGTGAAGAGGGCAATGCAGTACAAGGAGGATTGCCAGCAGGTGCTTCGTACGAGGCGCATTTTGAATGTGTGCAAGATCATGTCGGTTACGCTAGTCGTCCTGTTCCTGGTCATTGTGGCAGGTAGGTTTGCTACGGATGTGCTGTTGTCGCGCAAGGAGGCGGCCAAACTTGAAATTGCAATACGCAATGGCGCATTGGAGGAGGCGAAGGCAATTCTGGAGGAAGTGGATGAAAATTATCCACGGATCTCCAAAATGCCTGAAATAAGTGCGATGCGCGGACGGATTGCGGAACTGGAGGCTGAAATCAAGGACAGGCATCTTGCCTTGGAGAAGGCTGAAATGCGTCTTAATGAGCTGCTGCAAAGGGATGACTTCAGTGCCAATGACTTGAAGTTGCTGCTTTCACAGTGCGAAAAACTGGCGACCGGCAAAGTTGAAAGGCAGCGTGTGGAGGACCTGTCCAAACGTGTTGAGAGCCGTATAGCCGAGCAGAAGTTCAAGGCATCCCAGGCCTTGCTGGGCATTCTTCCCAAATTGAAGGCCATGTCCTTGAATGTGGATGGTCTTATAAAAGAGCAGGATTATGCCAATGCGGAGAAGCGCCTGATTGAGCTGGAGGACGAGATTGAAAAAGCCAGGTTGCTGCCTGGCCTCGACGCATCCTTGCAGGAGGAAAACCGTGATATATTCTCCATAGGCGAAAAATTGCGGCGCCATTTGGACAAGAATGTGCGTGCTGCCGAGGCACTAAATGGCATATACCAGGAATTGTCCAAGGCGCAGAGCATCTATGATGCGAAGCTGGGGCTGGAGAAGATGGAGGAATTGGGCGATTTGCCGGAAAAAGACACGATGGTGCGCAAGATGCTGAAAAATGACATGGCCACGTTGTTGCCAGTTTTTGAATATGCAGCAGGCAAGGGGCTTCCTGAAAATGCCGAGGGCAATTCATTTGTGGGCGATTTGAAGTCTTATGCTTCAATGCAGGTCTTGTTCAATGATGAGAAGGCGTTGCTGGAAAAGGCATACAGGCAAATGCTGGATTTTGCCAGGCAGAATCCTGTCTATTACCTGCTTTATGAGGACAAGGATGGAAGGCATGCCGTTTACCATAATGGAAACATCACGCGTGGCAGGAATTCCCTGCGTATTGTCGATATTAGTTCGACGCCGGTAGAAATCATATATGACAAGGCATCGGGAATATGGAATGTGGCATACGGTGACACGAGCCAATTTTACAATACCCAGAAAAGGCGGGAGGAAAACAGCTGTACCATACTAGTGCCGGAGCCGCCGCTTAATCCAACGGTGCTTCGCAGCAGCGTGGCGCCATACCAGACCCTGCTGGAGCAGCTCTACAAGAAACTGCAGGCGATAAAATCAGAGGAAATACTGGCATTTCCCGCGCAGGCAATGAAAATGATTATGGAGGCGGAGCAGTGCCCCCAATATTGGAAGATGATGTTCTTGTTGCCGGTGTTTCATTTGCTGAACAATATTGGGGCATTGGATACACCATCGTTGAAGAAAATAATGGATGAATTGGATGAGATAAAGAACAATGTGGATGACAAGGTGGACAATCCGCTGAACAATTCCACTTTGGAACGCAGGTTGCAGCAGGTTTGGAACCATTTGAACATCGTGGAAGTTGAAAAGCCCTTGTCCCTTGTCCAGTTGAAATATGACGTATTGGATTTCTGGAACAGGCATCATTTCAAATATGTGGGTGTTTTCATGCCATCCTCGGAACAACGTAGATTTGTCATCCAGAATGACTTGCAGGGAAAACGCGGCCAATTATGGAGCTTGACTGACGATTTCAAGGGATGCCGCATTGTTGGACGCTTTGATTCCGAGGGGCAGTACGAGTTGTTCGTGCCAGCCGCCTCTCTTCATGGACGCATAGTTTTCACCAATATGGATATCAGCGACAGCCAGTGGAATGTATTGAAGACCTGGGCAGGAAAACTGCGCTTGGCAAAACAGCCCTTGCCCAGCTTCATTCCAAACAACATGAATTGACAAAGAGGACAAGGCCATGACTAGTTACTACATAATGCAGGACGGGCAGCTTATGGGGCCTGCCGACGAAGCTAAAATCAAGTCCATGGTATCAAGGGGGCTTATTCCCACTGACGCAACCATCTCGCAAGACCGCCTTAACTGGTTTCCAGTAAAGAGCCTTCTTGAAAATGAAGTCCATTCTGATGCGGAATTCAATATGGAGGCATCCCAGCATTCAGCGCCCCCCAAAAAATCTCTTATGCTTGTCGTTTGGGCGCTGGTTTTGGCGCTTGCATTGTTTTTCTCCGCAAGTGCTGTAATTCTTGTTTACACTGGCTCGCTCCATCGCTGGTTCTCCTTTGAGCAGGTTAAGCAACAGGAAGATGAGGATGATAAGGATGAATCTGACTCTGAAGCAGATGCAGAAGAAAACAAGGAAGACGGCAAGGTAGAACAGCAGGAGCAATGATCCTTGGTTGTCTTATGGAAATTGCTCTGTTCACCCTTTGTGTTTCCATGTGCCGAAGGCGTCCGTATGGGCGCCGACGGCGCCCATTCAGGTTGAGCAAGCTGCAAGGCAAGGCACCAGGTAACATCGCACAGGTTGTCCAACCTGTGCGGAGATCCAACTGACGAAAACACGCTAGTTGCTCAACCTGAATGAGCGCCGCTTCGGCGCTCACATT
>JAFZZD010000793.1 GCA_017615955.1 Victivallales bacterium | reverse complement strand
TCGCTTTCGTCCAGGCCAAGAAACTCCAGCACAAGCGGGTCGCGTATCACATTCTGCGGCGTCATCTTGTCAATCGGCTTCAACGGAACCACTTTGGATTTAGCCCCATGCCCTTTGGCGCGATTTTCAAGCAGACGCTCATAGTAGAATGAGTTTATCTGCCGCTGCAGTTCGCGCACAGTCCAAAGAGACTTCCGCGCCTCCTCCAGATAGTACTGCCTCGCCTCTTCATTCTCAACGGAGATCAACAGCCTGTAATGACTCCAGCTCAATTGTTCACACAGCGTGTGAACTTTTGGAAACGACAGGAAGAACCTGCGCATATTGAACAGATTGACACGAGTGAATCCTGCTCCGAACTCTTTTGTCAACCTTTTAGACAACTCATCAATCAACCCATCGCCGTATGTTGCCTTCGCCGCACCGCCTTGCCTTTCGACAATCATCTTGCCCACAAGCCAATATGCCTTGACCATCGCAAAGTTGGCAGTCGTGCGGACAACTTGCCGTGCCTGCTCAAACACATCGCGAACCTTGTCGTAAAATGCGCTGTCAACAAGCGCCTCAGTTGTCTTCTTTGCTTCCACGCTATTTTTCATCGCTCTTTTCTGCATAACCATATTAATTATATCTCTACCTTTTGCTCCCCTGCAGTTGCCCAAGCTGCGAACGCTGACATAATGATTGACAGTAATCTACCTGTGTCCTTCTTTGAGAAGCCAACTCGTCTGATATTGTAAGACGGCATCCCAGGGTTGCAAGAATCTGTTCCAGAAGGTCGGCCTTAAAAAATCTGCCTGCCTCAAAATTAAGAATCGTAATATCTCGCACACCAAGCAATCGCGCGAGATTTTTCGGCGTAAGTCCTCTAGCTTCGTGAGGCCTAGATTTTTTACAGCCGAGATATGGAAAACAAGTTATGGAAAAGCTGAATTGAAGTGTTGCCACCAATTGTTGGCTTACATAACTGTTGGCTAATATACGCAGCATCAACACATTTGCCAGTTGAAAAGCATGATTGTTTTGCAATTGTTTTGAAAAACTAGGCTCTGTTCTGGCAAAGAGTTGCTTTTGCCCGCGCCGGAGGGCGCTAGCCGCTTCGCGGCTTTCATTTACCTACCCATACGGGGAACATAGCCCACAGCGCGACAACGAATCCGTTTGTAAGAACATTTACCTACCCATACGGGGAACAGAGCGTTGATCAATAATCCTACGCGTCATGAGTATGCAAACGTGCTCATATCATTCCAGGATAATAAAATCAGTTCCCAGCATGCTCTGGCGGAGGCGTTCTGCCAGGGGCTTGCCCCGCACAAACACTGCGGTGGAGAACACATCCGAATGCACACCCATCCTGGTGATGGCCGTAACCGAGGCGAATTGCGTCACTGGAGTGCCCGTGGCAGGGTCCATAATGTGCCCGATCTTGCGGCCCTTGATGATCCTGCTGCGTTCATAGTTGCCGCTGGTGGCGACAGCGCAGCCCTTCAGCGGCAGCACACGAGCCACGGCTGCCTTGTCCTCCGGGTCGCGTATTGACACCTTGAACGCCTTCTTGCCGCCTGGCACCTTTTCAGATAAAAGCAGGTTGCCCCCCAGGTCAATCATATACATGTCAATGCCGTTTGTGTCCAGGATGGTCTTTGCAATATCGAGGGCATAGCCCTTGGCAATGCCGCCAAAGTCCAAAGCCATGCCCTCCATGGGAAAGCGTACGGAATGAGCATCATCATCGAAGATCACCTTGCCCAGCCCGACTTTCGCCAATGCCGCGATGATCTCTTCCTGGCTGGGCAGGCTTTCCATCTTTTTATGGAAGCCCCAAAGACGCATGGCCGCGCCGACAGTGGGGTCAAACGCCCCCTCCGTCAATGCAAATGCCTCCCGCGAGGCAAGAATTATATTCCACAGCGCATCGCCGCAAACAAAGGGTTCCTTGGAGGCAGTGTCGTTGAGACGATGCAACTCGGATTTTGCATCGTAGGCGTTGATCACATTGTGCAGTGCCTGCAATTCAAACATGATCTCCTGGAACGCCTTGTCCAGAACAGCCTGGTTCCGTCCCCAAAGGGAGACACTGCCCATCGTATTGAACACTACAAAAGTATAGTTTTTACACTGCATTCCCCTTGTGCAGCGGAACACCAGGCATAGAACAAGCAGCAAAGCAATTATTGCAGTTATTGTATAATATTTGACAGTTCTATTCATCTTTTAATCTAACCTCCAGTCCCCATTCGGCTGGCTTCTCGCCCTCGCTGGTCAGACACCAAAGCACAGGATATGGCGGACGCTGCGCCGGCGCATCGCCGAAGCCATCCGTCATGTACAAAAACACCTGCGGCTGCAGTTCAGGATGCTGTTTTATGTAAAGGAATGGCGGGCACAAGGATGTGCCGCCCAGGCCATTTATGCGTATTTTGCTGGTGTCGATTGGATGGTCGTTGTCGTATGTATCGACACTTTTGATGCAGGTGTCGCATTGCATCACAGTGATTTCGTATTCGCCGAAGGCCTTGCACAATGCGGCCAGTTCTGCAACGAAGGCGGGCAGATATTCCTCCGTGCTGCCGCTGGTGTCAATCGCCAGCACCAAAGTCAGTTTTGGCAGGCGTTTTCTGCCTGGCAGATACAGCCCCCTGCTGACAAAGCGCCTGTTGGGCGGCAACCAGTCCCTCTCGCCGCGCACGAACATGGTGACATACGAGGCCAGAAGCTGCTTCCAGGAGAGCGTCTCCCTTTCTTCTGGTGCAACGAATTTGCTGAAATGCCCAGGCAATTTGCCCGCCTGCTTCATGCGTGAGGCAGTGTCGCCAAGTATTTCCTCCCAGTCCACATCTGCATCGTCAAAAAGTCCGCTGCCAGCCTCGTCAGGCAGCTCATTCTGTTCATCCTCCCCTTCTCCCTTGTCCCGTTCACTTCCGTCCCCGCCGCCCTGCTTGTCGCCCTTTTCCTTCTTGCCGTTTTCTCCGTCTTTGCCGTCCTTGCTGTCCTTTTCGCCCTTGCCATCCTTGGCATCCTGGTCTTCGTCTTGCTGGCCGCCGCCCTGCCCTTCCTGGCTTTCGGGCTGTGGCAAAGAGCGTGCCGCCTTCGGAGCCTGGTATTCGTGGAAATCCTTCGTGTCCAGGCAGGCCAGTTCATCGCTTATGCGTTCGTATATCCACTCGGCGGACTGCCCCACCCAGTCCTCCTGGTATGGCAGCATTTCCTCAAAGAAGCCATCTGCGGTAAGGATCAAATCAGTTTCGATGTCGCAGGCGTAGTTGAAGCGCTGGACATCCCTGTCCCCCAGACGCTGCGAGTGGCGCATTGCGCAATGCCATACCTCGTGCGCCACCAGCCCCATTCTTTCCTCCGGTGTCAGCGACAGGAAATAATCCACCTCGAAATAGGCCTTTTTGCCGTCATTCTGGGCGGTGCCGTAAATTGTGCCGAATGTCGGCACCAGTTCCAAATGGAATGCAAGACTTGCCACAAAGGGATGCTTCTCCAGCATGTCGGCACGCGCCTGTGTCAAAAGCCGTGCGCAAAGTGCCCGTCTTTCCTCCCGGTCGCCTTGCAATGCTGTTCCTTCCCTGGGCATTGTCATAAACTACTGCTGCTTTTGGCCGTTGACGCCCAGTTTTCCCAGCAGCGTGGCATAAGCGGGATGTTCGGTCAGCACCTTCCTGCGTGCCTTGTCAGTAATACGCTCGAATATCCCATTCATCAGCATAGTTGCGAAGTCATTGCCCAGCTGAAGCGCGAATCTAAGCACCGTGTCCGCAAGGCGTGCATAATCGGAGGCATTCTTCTCCATGGACAAATAATAGGTCAGCGCCCCGCACAATGCGTAAATCATATCAGGACGCGTCGGTACGGCTGGCACGATTCCATTAAGCAGCTCATTGCGCAGCCCGCTTCTGAAGAACATGCTGCGCAAGAAGGCCAGGAATTCCACGGCGGCACCAGCACCCACCAAACCTGGCACAGCGTAAGTCAGCATATTGCTGTGCCCAGTGTGCTCGGCGATCTTCAGCATTGTGCTCACGCGCTCCCAGCTGCGGGGACTTGGCCAGCCGCGCTCCAGCGTCTCGCCCTCCTGGCAGAACAGTAATTCTGGACGATAGCGTATGAAATTCACCACGGCCTCATGCACCCTGTGCGCCTCCGCCCAGGCAATGAAACTATCCGCCTCTGGCTTGACCTCCACATGCATGAAACGGTTCGCCAATGCGCTGGACATCGCGCATGCCACCGCATTGTCCTCCACGCGGTTGCCAGCGGCGACGATATACCATCCATTGGGCACCGTGTATAAATCGCCCAGGCGCCTGTCCAGGATGAATTCGTATGCGGCGACCTGCAACGTCCTGTCCGCCGCAGTCAATTCATCGAAGATGATGATGCCCCTGCTGTCCTTGTCCCGCGGCCATTCCGAGGAAACCAGCCACTTGACTGCGTCATTTTCCGGCACTGGCAAGCCCCTCATATCGACGGGTTCCCGCTGCGCCAGGCGCACATCCACGAAGCCGATGCCAAGTTCTTTCGCCAGTTCACGCACGAGGGTGGATTTTCCAACGCCAGGTGCACCCCAAATCATGATAGGCGGTATCATCTGGGCAGGCTCTTCCAAGTAGTCCTGCCCTGACCACAATGCGTGCAAGTTGTCCAGCAACAGCGCACGCAGTTCGGTCATGGACAATGTGGATAATTTAGCCTTTTTAGATGATGACATAAGTTATGCAAGTTAATAGCACGCATCTGGCAAAGGACGATAGTAGCGAC
>JAFZZD010000792.1 GCA_017615955.1 Victivallales bacterium | reverse complement strand
GTCCACAGTCCACAGTCCACAGTCCACTTTATTTGAGGTGAAATAAATGGAAGCGCAGAACTGGGACAAATGGTGCTGGATTGAACTGATTGGCTTTGACAACAGACTGCCTGACTTCGGGGTGGAGGATTTTCTTGGCAGAATGGAGAAGAAGCCGCAGTACATCGTATTGCTGGCGCGTTGCAACGAGATGGTTCACCGCTATTCAGCCAACAAGGGTGATTTCAAGCTGGATGCGGAGTTCTGCTCGTATGGCGGGCGTCCCTACAATCAGGAAAGGCAACGCCAGGAATGGACTGCGTCGCAGCTTCGCGGGCTGCTTGCCGAATTGAGGAAGCACGGCATTGGTATGATTCTGGAGGCCAGCAATTCAATCACAACCTCCGAGGACGCGCAGGCCAGGGAATTGCCAGAATACGATGAATGGGTGGAAAAACAGCATCCTGAGTTGATGATGACATTGAACACGGGGAGAATATCTCATTGCATCTGCCCGTGGAAGACTATGTCCGATGGCACTCCATACGAAGATTATTTCTCTAGCCAGCTGGAATTGTTCCTGAACGACTTTGATTTCGCGGGCTTCATGATAGGCGATGGCCTTAATACATCAAGGGGTTCATTGATCGAGGCCGACTTCTCGGAGGAGATGACAGGACGCTTCGAGAAGGCAGCTGGCGTCCGCATACCGCCTGGCTCCGTAAAGGAGCGTGCCGATTACATAATAGCGCACCACAGGCTGGAGTGGTGCAGGTTCCTGACCTCGTGCCAGAGTTCATTCCTTGTCAAAATCTCGGCGGCGGTGCACAGGACTGGCAAAATGCTGACCTGCCTCAGCGCCTGGGTGAAGGACCCGCTGGAGGCAATCTGGCGCTATGGCACAGACTACCGCGTGCTTGAAGAATGCAAGATAGATGCGCTGGTGGTGGAGAGCAGCGCGGGCACGATTGAACTGGAAGGCTGGAACCAGGGCGAAAGCACTTCCATGCTGGACAGAAACCGCGCCATGCTGCTTTGCCTGAAGGCCTGTCTGCCCAACACAAGGCTGCTTCAGCTTCATTGCGTCAAGGATGACGAGGAGGAATATTGCGTGCTGCGCCATTCCGCGCCCTTGCTGGCTTCGGAGATATTTAGCCTTTCCACAATGTTTTTTGCGGATACTGGCCGCAGCTGCCTTGAGGGCGTGATGGCCTGTCTTTCGGATGGCATATCCCGCGAGGAATGGCAAGTCATGGATGAAACCTGGAAGCTTGCCTTCTCGCCTATCAAAGGGCTTCCCGAATCGCCTCTGCTGCTATGGAGCAGTTCCGCGATGGACAGGGAACTGGAGGAATACAGCAGGCGTCGCCGCAGCAATACACCACGCACATTGGCGGAACTGATTGCGCATGGATTGCCTCTTGCCTGGAGCGGAACTCCCGCCGCTGCGGAAAAGCACCCTGACGCGCCTTTGCTGATAATACATCCTGCCTACTGGCCAGAGGAGGAACTGCGGGGGTTGCTGTCTCGCCAGGCGCCTGTCCTGCTGGCTGGCGTGATGCGGGATGGCTCATTTGGTGCAGAGGTGTGGTCTTCCTTGCAATGCCTGGAATCCATCAGGACGGAACTGTTTCCTAATAAGCAGGAGGAGACTTTGCGTTTCTGGCATACTTTGCCTGACGAGATGCCGCAGCCTGCATTCTGGGACAAATGCGTGTCCCTGTTCAGAAAATATGCGGCGTTTCCAGTAAGAGGCGAGGAATACAAGTTCTATGACATATCGCATTTCCAGCCAGAATATCTGCGGGTCTGGAGTTTCAGCGGCGGGATGTGCCTGGCCGCCAATATATCGCACTACTACCTGCCGTCAAAATTCCAGACAATTGAGCCAGTGAAGGAAGTGCGTTCCTTGACATTCTACCCCTGCCTTCCTGTAAAAACAGTGGACAAGAACGGCTCTACAGAATTGTCAGTCAAAATACCTCCGCTGGGGATAGCCGTCCTTCCACTGGGTGGGATTCCCCGATGCGCACATGAACCGCCGCGCGCAATCGTAGATGCGGGCGATTTCGTTCAAGTCGTCTGCTGTCGCATGCCGAATGGCCATGCTGCTC
>JAFZZD010000791.1 GCA_017615955.1 Victivallales bacterium | reverse complement strand
CTCTGCGTCTTTGCGCCTCTGCGTTAAACAACTCTGCGCCTCTGCGTTAAAAAACACATCATATTCTTGGGGATATGTCGCCAGTGAAAGTTATGGTGTAGCTATGAATTTTCCTTCTTGATTCTTGAAATTGCCGCAAATTCTTTTGGTATGCCTGTTTTTTTTGATTGCAGCAGGGTAAATCCAATGTCGTTGGCCAGTTTTCCCGCCTGTCCATCGGCGGTCATTGGCTTGCTGCCTTCCAGAAATGCCTTTGCGAAATGGCGGAACGCATCAATCCACCCCTTGTCGCATACGAAATTGCGCATTTGCCATGGGCTGTTCCTGTGCGGTGCGAAGGCTGCCTCAATGTCCTTTAAGAAAGGCTGCTCTGTCTGGGCAAGTTTTACAGGCACGATGCCAGGCGAAATGTCAATGTCTGGTTCCACGAAGCGGCTTGTAAGTGCTTCCCAATAGGAATAGCCCCATTTTTGCAGTTCAGGACCGTATGGCGTGCGTTCCGGAAGGAAGAGTCTGTCATGTTCACCTGGAATGCCGCGCACCCTCATGTCAATGAAATCCCGGAGCGAGATTGCGCCGCCAGGCGTCAGGATTTCCATAGCCTCCTTTTCAAGAAGGTTGGCTCCCGCATGGGATGTGATGACCAGCACGAAGCGAGAACCATCTGGATATTCCAGAATTACAATGTCATTTTCATCTTCAGTGCCACTCATGAACACACGTTTTGGCGGTGCGCCCATTATGTACGTGGCCAAGTCTAGAATGTGGCAGCCCTCATAGATTATGTGAGGGCGTTCGTGGTAGAAAGTATCTTTTGCCCGTGCCTTGTAGCCCCCATTGGACTGCAGGAGGTAGTTTATGATCCACGGGCGCGGTAGTTTTTCAAGCAGTCTTCGTGCTTCCTGTATTGCCGGCGCAAAACGCCTGTTGAATCCGATTGCCAGTCTTCCTCTGGCTCGTTTTTCAGCAGCGATCACCTGGTCTTCTTCCTCTGGCTTTTCGCACATCGGCTTTTCGCACCATACCCATTTGCCTGCGTCCAGAGCCTCCACAATCAGTTTTGCGTGGGTGTCCTGTCTTGTTCCAATGACTATAAGGTCTATGTCATCATCTTCAAGGAGTTTGCGATAGTCCCCTGTGGTGTAGCCTATATCATAGTGGGCCTTGTGCGCCGCCAGCAATTCTTCATTGAGGTCTGCTATGGCTCTGATCTCGATGAAAGGTGTTTCCCCTGCTGTCTTGAGATGATGGGCGGATATGAATGCACCCGCCCCAATGAAACCGATTTGAACTTTTCTATTCATTGCGAATTCAAAAAAAACAACGCTATTTTCCCCAGATAGGTGATGAAAGGCGCTAGTGTCTAATTGCATAAGTCTTTGCGTTTATGACTTTGTATTGCATAGTGATTTTGCTGCGATTTGCGAGGCGCATACAGTCGTATGTAACGAGCAAATCACAGCAAAAGGACATGCAGGACAACGTCATAACGCAAAGACTTATGCAATTAGACACTAGTACTTGACAAGTACTAGCGCCCGAAGAGCACAATCATGCAATTCCATCATTTATCCAACTTGACAAGCCAGGTCTTGCAGTCCTTGGACTGCAAGACGATGCGTCCATTCTTGACTGGGATGCTTTGCTTTTCAAGCACGCTTGTGGCCTTGGACATCTTGTCCGGCAGCGAAATGCCATAAGAACCTGCCTTGCCCACATGCACCAGCAGATAGGGGTTGTGGTACTTCACAAACACACCAGGCTGGCTTATTGCCTGGCATCCGGCCTCCTTGAAAATCGACGCCCATATCCGCATATCCGTAATCGGCACACCGCTGAATATGGCCGTGGACTTGTCAGCCAGGCGCTTCTTTGCCATTGCCACGGCGGAATTGGAATATTTGGCCAATGCCACGCTATCCTTGTCAGTCACAAACACACGCGGAGCCTCCATTAGCTTTGGATTGCCCAGAGCCGGGCCGTCCTGCATGTTCATTGCCATTGGCAGTTTATCCGTGCTGAAATCCAGGGCCATGCCAGTCAGTTCGCGCATTGCGTCCTTGGAGAAGCCCTTTTCTGAAACCAGGCCAGGCGCATATATCCATACCACAGTACTTCCGCTGTTCCTTGCCGCCTTGACGAGCTGTTCCCTTTCCGCCTTGTCCAGGCTGATGGCATTCAGGAAGACAAGTGTCCTGTATTTCTTCTTCGAACGGAGGAAGCCCTGCATTGAGAAGAGGTCAAAGCTGTATCCGCTCAAGTAAATCGAACTCAAGGAGCTGTCCCCCACCGTCTCATTGAATTTCTGCATGCTGGCCAGGGGATAGCCATTCCTGTAGAGTTCACGGTAATCGAATATGACCGCTATGTCGTTGTCCGTTTCCTTTGCGTTGTCCCGTATCTCGCTCCAGGTGTCCAATGATGCATGAATGGCCCTGAATATCTCCGGAGCATTAAACCAACTGGGATTAGTGCTTTTGCCATTCATTTCCGTGATGTGCGCACCCACACCAGACAATGCGGACAAAAGCAGGTCCCTATAGAAAATCTGCTCTGTCTGCGCTGCGGTCTCAACATTATGATAGCCGTCCGCCTTGCTGGAAAGATGTGTCCTGATATCCAGTTCGTTCAGCGCCACTTTCCCATAGTGGATGAAAGGCTCCGGCAATGTGCGCAGCATTCCGTTGCCGCCCATGTTCCTTGCCCACGGGCGATAAGAATATGGAGATGACAGGAAGTCGATATTCGGGGAGGCCAGCGCCCTTTCCAACGCCAGGGTCTGCCCTTCGGAGGGGAAGGAACCCATGCCAAACACATAGCCGTAGAACGCGCCAACCTGTAGTTTTGGCATATACCTCTTAGCGGAACCAGCCATTGACAAAAGCGCATCGCATACCACCTCCTGGTGGCACTCGTAGTAGTCCAGCACCTTCTTCTCGACGGTGGCTGTATTGCGGAGATAGAGGTTGCTCCCCATGCGCTCCTCCACGCCCGGCACGGTTGCATTGTCGAATGTCGCCTTGTCATCATGCCATGCGGCCTTCAATTCCGCCTCGCTGGCATATTTGCCGCGGAGATATCTTCTGAATGCCCCGGTCATTGCCTTGCCGGTGTCAGGCATCTGCCCCGCCATCCCATAGTAGTGCCATTCAGAATAGCACCCATAGCTGGTGCGCATCGCCACGACTCTCTTGTACCAGGGGAACTGCTTGATGTGCTCGGAGAACTGCCTTATAAAATTGTCCAGTTCGCCAAGAAATGCCTGGGAGGCGTATGACGGGCGTATCGCCCGTCCGCCCACGTCCAGGCTGTGCCATATTTTCGTGACCTTGTTGTCAGCCGGCCCAGTCGCATATCCAATGTTCTCGTCTGGATGCTTTTCAGACCATTTTGCCATGGTTGACACATATAAATGCAGCATTATGTATGCGTCCGGCGCAAGTTTCAGGAGGCGGCGGACGTCCTTGTCCACGCCAGTGAAATCATACTTTCCCTCCTCCAGTTCGGCCAGCTTCGTGTCAATGCTGCATTCCACCAGCCTGGTGCCGGAATGCATGGCCTTGATCAATATATCGTTCTTGTACTTGGAACTCAACAGGGAGCCGGTGCGCATTACAACTGGCGGGAATTCCTCATTGCCGACTTTCCAGAACGGGATTCCGTTCTTCCAGACAGTCACCATCTTGTGGTCGGGTTCCTTGTTCAGCGAGGGCGGCAATGCGATGGCGTCCTCCACTTCCTTTTCATATTGCGCCTTTTCAGCCGGGGTCACGCCCAAGTTCAGCACGTCAGTATGGGAATTCCACGGAATTGTCCCCGCATCGCCAAAATCCTTTGCGGCCTTCCACGCAGCATCGTCAAAGCCAGGCTTGTTCCAGCCCTCTGTAGCCTGGGCTTTAGGCGCAGCCTTCCATTGGGCGGGGCTGCTATGGAAATACTCCACGCCTCCATCCTTCAAACACTTCTTGCCCAGCAGATAAAGGCCGCCCTTGTACTTGCCATTCAGGACATGCACAGCCAGGGTGTTCACGGGCTTGAGCTTGTCCCCGCGAACCTTGAAGTTCTGCGCCTTCATTGGCAGGTTCTTCTGCTTGAAGCCGCTGTCGCGCCCCAGTCTTGCGCCATTGAGGTAGATTTCACCCGTGTCGTCAAAGTAGCATATCATTTCAATGGAGGCCACATTGTCGCCGGCCTCCAGAGTGCTTCGGTAGTAGCTGTCTGTGTCAGCGCCGATTGTCTCCGCCTCGAACCAGAGCCAGCGGGAGGTGCTGATTGGATTCGGGTGGATTACAATGCCGGGGCTAAGCTCGGCTGATGGGGGAACCCATTCCGCAGAGGCCGCAAGTCCCAGAAAACACAATATAAACACAAGAAGATGTTTCATCGCGGCGACCTCCTTTAGTTTTCAAACCACTTTCCCACCCCTTTTATCATTGCGTATGCAGCTTCCGGGGTAGATGTCGTGCAGCGCGCCGCCTGGACATGCCCACCGGCAAACAATATGTTCACGTTTCCGCCATGAACTGCGTGGGGCACGCCCCAATCCGCCTTCGCCTGCCAGTTCAGGTAATAGAAGCCATAATGGAAGGCACTGCCGATGTCGTACCAGTCATGGTTGATCCTGGAATCCATCAGCATATACCAGTCCCCAGGTGTGTTGATTGTGCGCCCTACGCCCTTTGACGGAGTTGTGAAGTCCCCTTTCGCAATGCCGCGGTTGTATCCATAGTCGGGCACCTGGTAGGTGCCGCCGTTGTTGTTGAGTTCGACATCGGACGATATGTGCCCCGTCTTGTAGTAGTTCTTGCCAGATGCCCTGCTCATTGGAAACATGGCAGCGCACATAAGTTCCGGTCCATGAAGATACTTGTTCTTGCAAAGAATCCACACCCAGTTCACATTTGGCTTCACCGCGGCAGTCATGTCCGCCGGCTTTGGAACTTCCATCGGCGGGAAGTAATCATCGTTGTTGTCAGCGTACATTGCGAATGCCAAACCTATTTGCTTGAGGTTGCTCGCGCATGAGACCTGCCTTGCCTTGTCCCGTGCCTTGCTCAATGCGGGCAGCAGCATCGCCGCTAGAATTGCGATGATTGCAATGACAACAAGCAATTCAATCAAAGTAAAATGCTCTCTTCTTTTCATTGTCTGACTCTCCATTTTTAACATTCAACCCTATATAGAAAATGTATGGACACCTGCTGCATATTCCCTGCCCATGAAGCTGGCAAGCGTGCCGTCAGGCACTGTAAGCTGAAGATGTTTTCCATCTTGCATTTCCAGGCATATTTCACCTGCTGGCGTAGGCTGCTTTGCCTTCACCCACTCCAGGTTGCAGAAGTTTGGTTCGACGACGAATTTTGCGAAACCAGGCTCCACTGGCCTGATGCCCGCAATGAAGCGTGGCATGATGTTCGCTGGTGCACTTGCCCAGGCGTGGTTCCAGTCCTGGTTGGGCTTCAGCGAATCGTCCCATGCCTCCATTGTGACAGTGGCGCCTTTTTCCAGCATATTCTGCCAGGAATGCAGGCCTGTCGCCACCATCAAGTCGATGCCATGCTGTGCAAGTCCGCTTTTGAAGCACGCCTCCAGAAGGAACTGTGCTGCATACACGCTGCAGCACATTCCCTTTGACAAGATTATTGTTTTCATTTCCTCCGTCAGGTCAGCAAGGCTGAAGTACAGAGGGAAAAACACGCTGTGGAGCGCCGTATGGCTGGACATTGGATTATCCACAAACCGGTTTTCCTTGTACATGAGGCGATGCATTGCCATCTTTACAGCCTCCGCCCTTTCGGCAAAGCGCTTTTCGCCCGTCAGCCAATGCGTCGCCAAAAGCGCGCCATAGAGATATGAGTTCGGCACGGTGTTGGTTATGCCAAATTCGTATTCGTCCCGTTCCACTGCCGGCCAGTCCACAATGTCCCTCAGCATTGTGGTTGGATTGTCCTTTAGCAGCACATCGTTCAAAAGCCCGTCCTCATTGGCATATTCCAGCAGAAGACTCTCCTCCACGCTGGCCTTCCATCTTGGGATTGAGGCCACGTCACCCGAATACAGCACATAGTCCCTCACCAACAAAGGCATGAGCAGACGCCACTCCTTGGGCCAGGTGGGATGCTGGAACAAAAGGTCAATGGTGTCCTTTGCTATGGCATAGTTTCTGTCGCAGCAGAAATGGCTGAGCTGATTTATAAAACTGTCGCCTTCGTATGGGCGCCTCTCCCTGTTGCCGTCTATATAGACACCGAAGCAGGCCGTGGCCTTCACACTGTATTTGCAGAAGTCCCAGATGCGGTTCAAACGCTGGTCGGAGCACTTGAAATCCGCTGCATTGTCATCAAAGTCGCAGAAGAATTCATCTCTGCGCAAAGTGAGGCTGCCTTTGCATGACCCCACTTCCACATATCTGAAAGGCAGCAGCTCGCCCTTTGCGCCCTGGGGCAGCGGCAAGTCAATGAAATGCTGCGTCTTGCTGGATTTCTTATAGGGATTGCAGAAAATCTCCACAGGGAACAGGAATGAGCCCCTCCCTTTGCCGCAATGCCTGGTGCACTCCCTGAATATGCGGAATCCACCTGGATTGCGCTCAATCCAACCCGCCGCATCCAGTTTTTCGCCAACGCAGATTGTCAAATCAGCGTCCTCCGCCAAGTCATATTCGATTTCCAAAGTCGCAAATGCGTCCTTGCCGAAATCCACGACAAAGGGGTGCCCATCAGTGAAGAATGATTTTTCTGATATTGTATGCATAATCTCCATCGAATCTTATGTTCGCCTGATTGTCTGCCCCCCACCAAGAAAAAACTGTGTTCAAATTTATAGTTATGCCATTTTTATACAATTTGCAATCATATCAAAATAAATTACATTTCTATCAATTAACAATTCCAAATAATTTTAAGGAAACGCTATGTTCCCCGTATGGGTAGGTAATTG
>JAFZZD010000790.1 GCA_017615955.1 Victivallales bacterium | reverse complement strand
GGCTTTGCCCAAGCTCTCTCTAAGCGGCACTGTAGGCGCAGAAATACGCAGCGCCATAGAAGCGGGCAAGGAAGTCACCTTCCACGAGAAGGCCATCAGCGCGCATGGCTGGAGTGGGCAGGGCTACATCATTGTTGACCCTGAGACGGGTGCAGGTGCTTACCTCATTGAGGGGAAGGGGAATGGGGGAAATCTTGAAGTGGACTTGCCCTCGAGAATGTCCTCCCATAACTTTGACAGTTCCAACCGAGACGAGGAGCACATGTTGAAGAAGGTCATCAGGGCGAAATACACGCCCGAGTTCAAACGCGAAGCGGTGCGCATGGCTGAGACAGTGGGCGGTGTTTGCGAAGCAGCGCGCCGCCTTGGGCTGCCCAATCAGACGCTGTCCAACTGGGTCAAGGCCGAGCGCGAGGGGCGGCTGAAGGCCTCCGGCAGCGGGCACGCACTCAGCGATGAGCACATGGAGAACACCCGTTTGCGCGCGCAGGTCGCAAAGCTGCAAATGGAAAATGAAATCCTAAAAAAAGCGGCGGCGTATTTCGCCAGGAGCGCGCTGTGAAATACGCCACCATAGACCGTTTGCGCGCCGAGTATCCCGTGTCCGCGCTCTGCCGCGTGCTTGGCGTAAGCCAACGCTCGTACTGCCGCCATCAGCGGCGCCAAGAGGCAGTGCAAACAACAAGCCAGCGCATCAGCAATGAGACCCTGCTGGCGCACATTCGCGGTGCCCATACTGCCAGCCGTGGGTGCTACGGCTGGCCGCGCATCTGGGCGCAATTGCGCAGGCAGGGAGTGCGCGTAGGCAAAGAGCGTGTGCGCCGCCTCATGCAGCGCCACGGCATCAGAGGGCGCGCCAAGCGCCGCTACAAGGCCACCACGAACAGCAATCATGCTCTGCCCGTAGCCGAGAACCTGCTGGCACGCCAGTTCAAGCCTGAGCGCCCCAACCAAGCGTGGGCGGGCGACATGACCTACATTTCCACGCAGGAGGGTTGGCTGTATTTGGCTACTGTTATTGACCTGTACAGCCGTCGCGTCATCGGGTGGAGCATGAGTGAGCACATGACACGCCACCTGGCCATGGAAGCCATGAACAGCGCCATAGGCCAGCGACGCCCAGACAAGGACAGCGGCCTCATCTTCCACAGCGACAGAGGCAGCCAGTATTGCAGTGCGGACTTCCAGAAGCTGCTGCAAAGGCACGGCATCAGCAGCTCCATGAGCCGCAAGGGGGACTGCTGGGACAATGCGTGCAGCGAAACGCTGTTTGCCTCATTGAAGAAAGAGCGACTGCGGCAAGAGAGCTTTGCCACGAGGCGCCAAGCCAAGGATGAAATCATGGGCTGGCTGACTTGGTATAACAGCCAGAGACTACATTCCACCTTGGGCTACGTCAGCCCGATGGAATACGAGAGGTGCTGCATGGCAGCACATGCGTGAGTTGTTATGGGTGGACAGAATTGGGGGCAACTCCAAAGGAGACTTTGGTCAGAGGTATTTGGCATGGGTTAGCGCCCACATGCTCACGGGAAAATACGTTATTGCAGCAGAACTTGCTTTAATCGCTTTTATGACGGTGCCTAAAGCATGGTTTGGGTTTCCGTTGGCGCTAGGCACACCAAATCCATATACGACTGTTTTGAGGGCTGTTGTTTTGTCGCTGCACTTTATGACGCTTTCAAAGATTGCTGGAGCTATTGGTGCAAAAACTGGGGTGGCGGCTCTCTTGATGATTACAGGGATTGGCTTCTACAATCTTGGAACATTGTTGGCAGGATTTATTTATGCAAGATTGGATAATGGAAACGACAGCGATAGTTATTGGTGTGTTATTGTTGCTGGCTATCGAGATACGCGTATGGCGTGATATAAAAGAACATAGGCAAAAAATTGAAGATTTAATTAACAAAAGAGAGCCACTTTCTGACGAATGCTTGCGCGTGGAGTTTGGGGCTAGCATTGATGAATGGGCTGCACAGCTTCGGGCGCTAAAGGATGTAGCAAAGGCGTTGTCAGTATGCCACGCCCAGCTTCGGCCAGAAGATGATTTGTCGTTTTTAAGCACATCACATGAACTTTCCGCTGACAAACTGCTGGAATTTGAATATTTCATTAAGCACCGTATGGCAGCAGGAGATAATCTGGGCGATGTCCGTGATGTAGGCGGATTGATTCGGCTTTTAGCGCAATTGGGATATTAAGGAAGGTCTGCGCAACCTACCCAGGTAGTACTACAATACGCGCATGACAGCCCCGCCAACATGCCTTTGGATTCGCCCCTGCGCCCTATTTGCACGCCTGACGCATATGATTATTGTAATTTTTTCTGTGCTAGGTTTATCTTCCGGGCTGGTCTGCGGCCATATTGGACTCTGGCACCCAGGTAGCCGTCTTGAGTGCCTGTTGATGCTTTGGGGTATGGGACTGTGTGAAATTGAGCTTATAAAAATATTGACCACGAAATACTCTTTCTTGGATTCGCTTAGGCTGAACAATAATAGATTTTCTTTTTTTCTTTTGGCTTTGTTGTAGGCGCTTTCTTGGTGGCATCCCCATCTGCTTTATGGTAGACGTTAAATTGTTCCTCGGATCAGGAGGCGCCACCGGTACTAAGCCAATTGGCGTTGGCGGCTTTACACGCTACGGAAGCCAACAATGGGACACCACACCACCCAAGACCAACTCATCGCAGGGCAGCAAACCGCCTTGGGGCTATCCATCCAAGGCGTGAGCAGCGAACAGATGCGCAGAGTCTCAAGACCAGGATGGAGGCAACCAAGGCCACGCTGGAGCAAGCACAAAAGGCGCCAGAAAGCCAAAGAGAACAAATCCTCAAAGCCATCACCGGCGAACAACTGACGGGCGACCTCTTGACCGCGAGCATCTGGGGCTACTTTGCGGCTAAAGCATCAGCGCCTCGGCATCCAGAGAACATAAACCATCCAGGGCGCAGCGCACATTATAAATAACCACCACCAAAGCGGCACATAATCTGATGTTGTCCTCGGAGGATAATATTTAAAAAGAGCTATATCGTTAGGACGTAGCGGCAAAATATGAAGCATCCACTTTGACAGCGCATCACATGAGTGAGCGAACCATAATGAGGGTAATAAAGTGACAAGAAAGGAATATAAAGATGGGTGCCATCCTAACACAATACAGCCTGATTGCATAAAATACAAGAACACCAAAAAAGGGAGCCGCTTCCCGTATTTCTTGCCAACACTTTCGCCGTAATGCCATATATAAAGTACTGGCGACGTGCCTGCAAACACCAGAAAAGGGAATATCAAGCTAAGCAATCCATCGTTACCGAAACACAT
>JAFZZD010000789.1 GCA_017615955.1 Victivallales bacterium | reverse complement strand
GTCGCTACTTACATTCATTTTGTCTTGAAAAATCGACTGTGTTAATTATTTTAAGCCTGTTTTATGTTCTTATAGTTATTATTGGGAGAAGAAATGAGAAAACCTTTTTTCATTGTTTTGCTTTGTGCAATTCAAATGCTGCTCGCGCAAAGTGAAAAGGAAAAAGCCGAGCCATGCGTGAAGCTCATTAAACCTGCCCAGAACCAGATGCGGTGCCTTCTTCAGGAGGAGCACAGGCAATTCTGGAACACAGAGGAGGAGCGCAGTCAGCTGGAATACAAGAAGTGGAAAGAGGCAAAGGCGATAGTCGAGGCCAAAAAGGACAACTGCCGCCCCGCACCAGTGGAATTCCAGTGGGAATGCAGCAAGCCTGCAAAGGAATTCATACTGGTGCTTTCTGGCGATGGCGAAGTGCGGCGCATTCGCATCGAGAAGGAAAACAAGGTGTCTGTTGACAATCTTCGCATCGGCACCAAATATATATGGTATGTGGATGCAAGGCTGGAGGATGGAACAATTGAGCGCTCAAATGGCGGCCAATTCAAGACGGATGACCTGCCGCCCCGCTGGATCAACCTGCCTGGCATATCAAACGTCAGGGACGTGGGCGGCTGGAAGACCGCCGATGGCACCAAACGCATACGCCAGGGAATGATCTACCGTGGCAGCCACCTGGACATCTTCTTCACAAAGGCCGCACAGCCAAACAAGGCAGTCATAAGGGACATACTGCGCATCCGCACCGACTGGGACCTGCGCGGCATCAAAGAGGCAGCCAAGGGAATGAGAGGCTACCCACTGGAGGATCTGAATGTGCGACTCTACCACTATCCCAAGAAAAGCAGAACTCCCCAGGGGCTTGCGCAGGAAATGCACTTTCTGGCGAACAACGTGGAATTCCCCGTCTATATCCACTGCCATGGCGGTGCCGACAGGACGGGCGAGATTGTCTTCATACTGGAAGCGCTCCTTGGCCTAAAGGACCAAGACCTGCTCACCGACTATGAGATGACCTCCTTCGGCTGCTGGGGCAAGCGCTCCAGGCACAATGGCCTCAAGGCATTGCTCACCATGCTGGACAAATACGGCGAGGCGCAAGATCCCTACGCAAAGAAGGTGGAGGCATTCCTGAAGGAAGGAGGCCTGTCGCAATTTGACATAGACACATTGCGAGGCCGCCTGCTTGAGAGTCTATAGGCACTTTTAACATTAAAATATAAACAAGAGGAGCAAAACCATGAAAAAGCAAAACTTCACATTGATCGAGCTGCTGGTCGTCATAGCCATAATTGCCGTGCTTGCGGCAATGCTTCTCCCAGCGTTGAGCAAAGCTCGCGAAAAGGCAAGGGAAATCTCCTGCGCCAGCAACTTCAAGCAACTAGGAACCTCACTTACGCTGTACGTGGACGACAATGACGATGTTTTCCCACATTCACCTGGCGGCACAAATCTGTCATCAGGAAGTACCTCTACAGGAGACGCTTGCTATTATGTCAAGGGTTTCCAGAATCTTCCAGGAGTATACGAAACCAAATACTGGCACGGGCAGCTATGGAAATATGTCGGAAGCGATAAAACCTTCTTCTGTCCAAGCGCAACACTTGATCCGGCCCTGACCCAAGACGGCGATTACGGGCGCTGCAACTACACATACAATGGATTCCTGGCGACAACCGATGTGGGTGATGAAAAACACGGACTCACACATGGAAGAAAATTGTCCGAAGTTCAGCAGGCAAGCGACACTGGTGCCTTCTCGGAGCGCAAGACCTACTACAGCTCCAGGGTGAATCTTGGACCATACAGGCTGTACTCATACTACGCGGCCATCACACAACTATGTGAAAGCCACAGGAATTTCTCATACGGCAATGTATGCATGATTGAC
The DNA here is from genome assembly GCA_017615955.1 of Victivallales bacterium. The sequence goes on along the minus strand of JAFZZD010000789.1, from coordinate 6,762 downwards.
GGGCACGTTGAATCCAGGCAAAATGTCCCCTCAACGAGACGCACATCCAATCTGTACTATGAAATGCGCAGGATGTACTACCTCAACAAGTCCCTCTAATCCGCCAGGAGAAAAACCATGCGTAACATTCTGACATTAGCCCTGTTGCTGTCCATAAGCGTCTTTGCTGGATTTGAGCTGTTTGACAAGGCCCCCGTACAGGGCACTCTACGCGAGGGAGCAGAGCTTGCAGAAAAGTGCGGGCAGGACGGCAGCGGCGCACTGAAGATAAATGGAATGGCAAAGTCCGCCCAGTACGGCTATTCTTACCGTTGGGAAAAGGTGGAGCCAGGAAAGCAATACGGCATCAGCTTCGTGACACTCCCGGCGGAAAACTTCCAGGGACAGGCCATGCTGGTGGTAAACTTCGCGGACGACAAGTGGAAAATCGACAACAGCAAATCACTGCACAGCGGCATAAACTGCACCAAGGGACGCTGGATGCACAAGCAGTTCATTTTCACAATACCAGAGGGTTTCACAAAATGCGAGGCAACTGTACGCCTGGACAAGGTGTCTAAGGACAGCTACCTCCTGCTGGACAATCTACGCGCCGCGAATGTCACTGACGACAAGAGCTTCTTCAAGGCAAGGCACCTGGACACCATCTTCGACAACTGGACCTTCCTTGGCCAGCAGCATTTCGAGCACTATTCACTTGGCCCAGGCGCAGCCGTGGTACTGGACTGGAAGCAGGCCAAGGCTGGCGAGTCCTTCCTGGAAATACACGGCGACGGCAGCAAGATGCAATACCCGCTGGTGATATACAACATTTCAGTGGAGCCTGACAGGAACTACCGCTTCTCCTGCTGGTACAATGCCAGCAAGCACTTCGACGCAGGAATCAAGACCTTCATGTTCGAGTGCATGGACGCAAAACGCAAGCACCTGGCGCAGCCCCGCGTAGGTGTCCGCTCCACCAAAGGCGAATGGAAGGAACTGGTCTATGACTTCAAGACGCCTGCAAACGCCTCATTGCTGGACATAATGTTCAACATGCGCCTCTTCCCGAAGGACGCGGTAATCCGCTTCGACCAATTGAAATTCGAGGAAGGAAACGTGGGACCGGACTTGAGGCAAAACTTTATTCCCGCGGAGAAGACAATGCGCCTGGCCTGCCCGGTTCTGGGAGACCTGGGCGAAATCACAGCAATCAAGAACCTCTATGAAATCCGCAAGATGGACGGCACTGTATTCCGCAAGCTGGAAAGCCCAGCCAACCAGGAACTTGTCATAAAGCTGGACGACTATCCAGACGGCGAATACATGCTGCACGCAAAGGTACAGCTGTCCGACGGCAAGGAAATGGAGGCTGATCCACGCCATTTCGGCATATACAAAGACCCATACTGGAAGAATGAGCTGGGTATGCTGAAGGACAGCGACGAGGCTCCGAAGCCATGGCGCAACCTGTCCCGCAAAGGCGGCACGATCAGTGCCTGGAACGGAAACTTCGAGTTCGGCAATGCGCTTGAACTGCTCCAGGTCACGGAAAACGGCGGCGCAAAGCTGATGAAACGAAAGGTGGCTGTGCTGGTGAACAGCCAGCCACTGGTGGCAACAGGCAAAGTCAGCTGGACCGACGGCCATGCCCGCACTGTGGGAACAGTGCCCGTCGCGGCAAAGGGTCTCAAGGGCACACTTACAATGACCATGGACTACATGGGCTTCGTCCGCTATGGTCTGGAAATTAAGGAGGCCACCAGCATAGACAATGTAACCGTGGACTACGCTGTGAACGACGTGGAGTTCGTGCACCGCGCCGATGGAAGCTGGAGCGAAATCGGAGCACTGGACCTGAAGGTGGACAAGCACTGGGAGACAAAGCGGCGCTACCACGAAATGATGCTGGGCAATGTGGACAGGGGCATCGCCTGGTACTCGCCAAAGTCATATCCCGCAGTCAGTAACTTCGACAACATAGTCACGTCTGCTGACCTCAACGGCGACTTCCGTGTGCGCCTGGTAAACGCGCCATTGAAGACGGACAAGTGCCCCAGGCTGGAGTTCGCCGTCATGCCATGGCCATTCCGTCCAGTGGCTGACAACTGGAAGCGCCTCCGCTTCCGCGCCTACGATTTCAGCAACTTCAACATGCTGAGCAACATGAAGCCAGTGAAATACGCTGGCATGCCAGCCAGCAGGGATGACAAGATGACTATGGAATATGCCAAAAAGCCTGGCTGGACCCTCTACCAGATCCCATTCTACATAACGGACACCATGCCCGAATTCCGCTACTTCGAAAACGAATGGCAGGGCTATCCATCCCGCTACTATGTGCTCTCGGTCAAGAATTTCGGCAAAGGCGCCAAGATGCGCAAATGCGACATGAGAAACCGCCTCTGGCAGGACATGTACTGCTATATGTGCAACGAATACCTGAAGAAATTCCCATGGTTCGGCTTCTACTATGACTGCTATGGCTCCGACCTGCTGAACATAAACGGCGAGCAGTTCCACCCGTCTTTCGAAACGCGCCAGTTCCATGAGCGCATCTACCTCACCACAAACCAGGTGCGCCATGGCTTCTTCACCTTCACACACGCTGGAGGCCAGCAGGCCTGCACTTCCGCCGGATTCACGGACATCACTCTCATGGGCGAGCAGTACCGTGCTGCATGCATGGTGCACACATACTACCTGGACTTCCTCACCCTGGACCAGTTCCGCTACGAGAACGCCGTGCGCATCGGGCCAGACCGCATGTTCCTGCCACAGTACCGCCAGGCAGACAAGCTGGCCTCGCCTGAAATCGCCACTCACGCAACTGGCCTTGCCTTCCTCCACAACTGCATGCTCTTCCCCAGTTTCGCAAACGGCGATGTCATAAAGCGCACTGTACGCTGGGTCTATGGCTTCGGCCTTGAGGAGGCCACATTCTTCCCATACTGGAAGAGCAACCAACACGGTGCCACCACTGGCGACGCAACCGTCCCCATCAGCTACTGGACAACGCCAAAGGGCTTCATGGCCACAGTCCTAAACTCCACCAAGCAGCCCAAGACCGTCAAGGTCACACTGCCCCAAAACACCCCAAAGACAACCTTGCTAAATCCATTGGACGGCAGCGAAACGCCCTTCTCCAATGGAAACGAACTGACACTTCCACCATACATGGCTGTCTTCATCAAAGGAGAACTCTAGAGTACATTCTGCAAAACACACACTACATATAGTGTGCATAAAAAATAATTCACATATTTAGTGGCAATTTTCAAGAAAGCGGTTTGCTTTTATGAAAATTGTCGTTAAATTACGGCACATTGTTTTTTCAATCGTGCATTTAACAAAAAAACTGGTTTGAACAAATGAAGACATTTCTACCGAAAGTTGACGAAATCGAGCGGAAGTGGTACGTGGTAGATGCCACAGGCCTGGTGCTCGGAAGACTGGCAACCAAAATCGCCATGAAGCTGCGCGGCAAGGACAAGCCCACATTCACGCCTCACCTGGACTGCGGTGACTTTGTGGTCGTAATCAATGCGGACAAGGTCGCTCTCACTGGCAAAAAGGCCACTGACAAGACTTTTGAGGACTATTCCGGCTACATGAGCGGTCGCAAAGTCCAGACTGCCGACGTGGTACTGGAAAGGAATCCCACCCGCATCATCCGCGATGCAGTATGGGGAATGATGCCAAAGGGTCGCCTGGGCCGTGCTCAGTTCGCCAAGCTGAAGGTCTATGCAGGTCCCGAACATCCACACGCTGCACAGCAGTGCGAAGTATGGGATGTCAAGCTGAGCTGAACAAATCAACAAAGGGAAAATAAAAAGGCATAGCCAGAGGTTTTAATATGACAGAAGCGAATGAAGTGATACACGCAATCGGTCGCCGCAAGTGCGCCAGCGCCAGAATTCACATGAAGCCAGGCACAGGCAAAATCACAGTCAATGACCGTGCATTTGAAGAATATTTCACCACTCCACAGGTACGCGGCTACGCGACACAGCCGCTGGTCCTCACTGGCACAACCGCTGATTTTGACTTTTTCATCCGCATCAGCGGCGGCGGCGTTTCAGGACAGGCTGGCGCAGTCAGGCACGGCATCGCCCGCGCATTGGAAATCTACAAGCCAGAATTCCGCAAGGTCCTCAAGGACGCAGGCATGATGACCCGCGACCAGAGAGAGAAAGAACGTAAGAAGCCAGGTCGCCCAGGCGCACGCAAACGCTTCCAGTTCTCCAAGCGTTAATCCCACACGCAATCCAAGCTCCGCCACAAGCGGAGCTTTTTTATTTGGTGAAGAGGGGAAAAAAGTAAGATTACAAGTTGATTTCAAAACTACCGCGCCAAGCCGCAAACTATCGAAGCCGCTGGCTTTAGCCAGCGGAAAAGGCTTGCCATGCCAATAGTTTTGCAATTATCTCAAGCGTTTTTATTAAGAAGATGCCTGACATTATTAGCTATGGTTGCGGCAGGATCATACCTGGCGCAGTGGAATGCGAGGCCTGCGCTTTGCCAGAGGAAAAGCCAAGGCTCATTTTCATTGACGCGAAAATGCCTGGTGCCTTGGACTTGCTGAACAGCGCGATCCGCAAACGCGTGGCCGTGGCATTGCGCGGCGTTGATGAAGACAACTTCGAAAACATATTTAGCTTCTCCAATGCAAGCCATAGGAACCAGACACCAGTGGTTATTCTGGGAAGCTGGCGCTATATTCCCGCCGTGGCTGCAATCAAAGAAATCGTCGATACAGGCTGCTTGGGGAAAGAACTTATAATGAACTCAAGCGCAATTGATGGAAGATTTGATGCATTGCGCATGATGGACATTGCATCATGGATTGATGCGCTATTCTTTGAGCCTGAACTAGAAAGCAAATTGGGAATGGCCTTGGAAGTCAAGGGCGAGAATGGCTGGATTAAGGCAGACTTCTCACTGGATGGGAAAAAGGCTGACTTCCAGGCTTGCATTGGCGGGCATGTAAGGCAACGCATAATCCCAGCCGCAAATCCCGCCGTGTCCGAACTGGCAATACTAGGAATGAGCCTACCACCAGCTGGCCGCATCAAAGCACTGCCAATGATGATGACAATCTAGGAGTTGTTGCAAATAACTCCAATGTAATTGCCGTGGATGATTGGTAGAAACACCGCCTTCTTATTTCTTTCAACCCAAGAAACTCTGCGGAATCCATGTTTTTCAAGGACTTTCCGCAGAGTTTGACAAGGCATTTCACCTTGGATATGTCTTGAAACTCTGCGGAAAGTGTATTTTTTATTTGCTTTCCGCAGAGTTTTATGTTATAGTTCGGCATGATTTCAAGATTACTTCTCCTTAAAAAGGTGAAACTATGCTTATAGGTCGTGAAAATGAAGTGGAAAAGCTCATTGGCACGCTTTCAAGCGATGCCTCGGAACTTATTGTGGTTTATGGACGCCGCCGTGTCGGCAAGACCTATATGATACGCGAGGCCTTCAATGGTGACTTTGCATTCTACCATACGGGAATAGCGAATGTGGGACGCAGGGAGCAATTGGAGCGTTTCGCCAAATCCCTGCAAAGGCAAGGCTTCCTATTCAAAAACTCTCCCCAAACTTGGTATGATGCCTTTGACATACTTGCTGCTGGCCTTGAAAAGATGCCCACCAGGAAAAAAGTGGTTTTCATTGACGAGCTTCCCTGGATGGATTCCCAGCGTTCCAATCTGATAAACGCCATTGAGGCATTCTGGAATGCATGGGCTTCGGCACGCAAGGACATAGTGCTTATAGTATGCGGCTCCGCCACTTCCTGGATGACTGACAAGATCATCAACGACAAAGGAGGACTCCATAACCGCCTGACACATAGAATAAAACTGGAGCCATTCACTTTGGCGGAATGCGAGAAATTCGCCCAGGCCAAGGGACTGATGGCCACCCGAAGACAAATACTGGAATACTATATGGTGATGGGAGGCATACCATATTACTGGAATTACCTGCAAAAGGATAAAAGCCCAGCACAGAACATCAATGCCATTTTCTTTGCGGTGGATGGCGAATTACGGGATGAATACAAGCACCTCTACGCCTCTCTCTTCAAGAAGCCACAAATACATATAAACATTGTTTCCTCTCTTGGAAAAAAGAAGATTGGCATGTCCCGCAAGGAACTGCTCAAGGCAACTAACTCGTCTGACAATGGTGCCTTCAGCAAGGCATTGTCGGAATTGGTTGAATGTGGTTTCATCAGACGCTATCGAATGCCAGGGAAAATGGCACATGACGCCATTTTCCAGCTAATAGACAACTTCACGCTTTTCCACTATAAATTTCTGGAGGGACTGGACGAAAATGAGGATGTATCCTGGGAGGCCATGCAGAATCTACCTGCCGTCAATATCTGGCGCGGCCTGTCCTTTGAGCGTGTCTGCATGGCGCACATTGAGCAGATCAAGCGCAAACTTGGCATTTCAGGCATACTCACAAGGCAATATGCCTGGCGTTCGCACTCTACAGCAGACAAGGACAACGTCCAAATTGACCTTTTAATTGAACGCTCCGATGATGCTGTGAACATCTGTGAAATGAAGTATTCACCTGACAAATATGAAATATCCAAAGATGAGCACAGGAAAATGCTCCAGCGACGCTCCATATTCGTCGAGGAGCAAGGATTGCGTGGCGCCGCATATCTGACTTTCATAACAACTTGCGGTGTTGTGCACAACGCCTATTGGAATGACATCCAATCCGAAGTGACATTGGATGACTTGTTTCAATGAGGAGACTATTT
>JAFZZD010000788.1 GCA_017615955.1 Victivallales bacterium | reverse complement strand
TGCGGCGGCTGTCCTCGTCTCCAGAATAATGCCCCCAATATGGATTGGCCGGGTCGTTCAGCAGCCGTCCATTGTCGGACACAGGCAGATGATATTCCACTGGCGCATCATCCAGAGAGCGGATTGCGCCTGGCACCATAAGCGGCAGGCATGCATTGATTATGCCGTCGCGCACAGCCTTGTCCGAAATCACGCCCAATGTGATTGCCAGCAGCTGGTTTGGCCTCACCGCATCGTCTGGCGCGGCCTGCTCTGCTTGTGCAAAGCCCTGCGTGTGCCTGCAATCCACAAGCCCATGGCCGTCCTTTCGCACGAACATGGCATTGAACGATGCCCTTGCCTGAGCCGCCCTGTTCTTCCATGCATCGCCTTCATCGAGTTCCGCCAGCAGATCCATCGCCGCAATCCAAAATGCCTGTATTTCCACAGGATAGCCTTCACGGGGCGTGGCTGCAGGATAGTTAGTGTCCATCCACGTGAAATGCGGACGGCTGTAAAGCAATGCGCTGGAGACATCCGCCTTCACGCCATTCTGCGCCCCATTCCACAGTGCCTCGCCCAACTGGAGAAGTATGCTCTTCAACTTGCGGCGCCCGCACTTCATGTCCAGTATTGCATTGCTTTCCTGGGCATGCATAAAGTCCTTCACCGCCATGAAAAGCCAGAGCGGCGCATCGGAAGTATCCCTGTCAGACGTGTCCCTGCCGCGTATCATATTGGGCAGCGTACCATTTTCCTCAAATTGGGCGAACTGGCAGATGGCGTCCTTGGCCATGTCCAGCATACCAGCGGCGATGTAGCCCCGCAAGCAAATCAAGGTATCCCTGCCCCAGTCCAGGAACCATGGGAAGCCTGCGATGATTGAGCCATGCCTTTCATGTTTTTCGCCATAGCGGTAAACATAGAAATGCCGCAGCCCCGCCTTCAAAGCACCAAAGAGAGGCATCTCGTCATAGAACGCAGGCTTGACCGCCGTGCATTGCGGGAAGCCTTCATTTATCGCTGCACTTGCCTCCAGTGCCACTGGCCTGCTGGAGATAGGCAATGTGAAAAAGCCAGGGCTGAACAAGTCAGTGCCAGTGTCCAGGCCACGCTCCTGCTCAATGGGAAGTGCCACATTGTAGCTCCATTCCGCCGAATGCGTGAAAGAGCCAGCGCTGGCAGTCATACGCAGGGAATGCACACCATCCCCGCAGAAGACAAAGCCGTTTTCCTGGCAATGCACCCCAGCTGGGAATGCCTTTTCCGCGCCCTGGTACGCTTTTGTCACATCGTGGTGTGAACGGCAATCCACGTCTGGACGCACAATCAAAGTAAATGGTTCCCTGTCCCATGCTGGCCTGCCAGCCAGTTTCTCCATGGTGAAACTCATGACACCAGAATTGTCACCTTTGTCCAGCCGCCACTGCACCAGGATATTGGCGGTCCATCCCTGCCCGCAACGCACCAGGAAACGCCAGCGCAATGCATTGTCATACGATACGGCGAAGTCCACTTGGTTGGCCAGACCCAGTTCGTATGAGAAGTCCCTGTGACGGAGCCATGCCCTTACTCGCGGCAACATGGCATAACGCACATCTGGGCAGTTCTCATTGAAGTTCACCGCCAGCAGTCCCTCGTATTTACTTTGGAGAAGTCCCCACTGCGCATGGACCAGGGAATATGTGCCTCTAACATTTGAGCAAAGCCCTGTTTCCAATGGAGACAACTCGGAGGCCTCCTTGCGCAAACGCACATTCAATTCCGATTGTTCCGCTGCAAGCCAAATCTCGCCTTCGCAAATCACTGCATCTTTCTCTGGCTCCGGGAACAGACGCAGTTTCAACTGCATCTTCTGGAAAGGCTGCCCTTCCGCTGTGGCACTGGCATTTAGCAATAAGGCAAACCAGTTTCCGTCATCACGCTGTATGGACCGCCTCCTTTCCAGGCACTTGCCTCCACAGCAAAGTTCTGCGATGAAGGGTGCCTTCTCCTCAATGCTGACAATGCTTCCAGCCGCTAGGACAACTTGCCGCCTGCAATCCCTGGCGGATGTCCATTGCATGCAGTTTCTGTTTCCACCTGCGGCATTGTATTCCTTAATGAATGCCTCGTTGGAAACTGCCAAGGATGCCGCAATGCGCTCCAGAAGCACCTCGTTCAGCGTTGGAAGATTGGATATTGCCTCCAATGCGGTGGCCTTCAGCATACGGTCTCTCAATGCCTCGAAATGATTTGCATCCGCCTTGAACGGCGTCGCGGAAACGCAGAATACCGCGCCAGGCGGCAACTCGCATTCCATCCAGCCGCGGAAAATACGCAATTGCATCATCGCGCCGGATAGCAAGTCGTAGGGATGCTCGCCTGGGGTGAATGAAGACAGCGGCAAGGACACAGTCACTGCCTTGGAAACGTCAGGATTTACAAGTACCAGCACACTCTGCCCGCCGCCTCTGCGCAGCAATGCCACCGCCTCTCCAAGAATGCCATGGGGACACTCCAGCACGGCATCCGCATTGAAGGCTGGATGGCTGCGGAGCAGTCTATTTACACTCGCCAATAGAGGCAGCAGATTATGTTCCGCGCCCCAATTGAGGGAGGCGGCTCCATGCACGTCTATCTTCTCCGTCGCCAGCCATTCCACGCCATTGACCATGCCGAATGCGCCGGCAGGCGCCAGAAGCGCCGCGCTTGCCACACGCAGCCACGCCCACTGTGGTGACACAGCGGCCAGGCTGTTGTTGTCATGGGTCTGGGCAAAGTTCACCAATAACCCAGTGCTTTGCCCAGAGTAAAGTGTATGCCGCAGATACGAACTTTCCGCCTCGTAGCCGTATTGCTGGAAAGATTCGGAATATGCCCAGTCCAAACCGCCTTCGGTGAGCAGCCTTTCCGTCGTCTCCACAGGACCGCCCAGTCCTTCCAGCAGGAATACGGTATCGGGGTATTCCTGCCTGACCTTCGCGCTTATGTATTTCCATACGTCCAGCGGCAGCATATATCCAGCGTCGCAGCGGAAGCCGTCTATTCCCAGGCGGCACCAGTGCAGCACAATGTCCGCCAATTCCCGCCACAGCTCCTTTTTAGAGAAGTCCAGGCGGCACAAATCCTCCCAGACCACGCCCCAGGCGCCAGGGTTCTCAAATGTGCCGTCCTCGTTTCGGCAGAACCATTCGGGATGGGAGGTTTGCAATGCGGAGGCCCAGCCCGTGTGGTTCAGTGGCATGTCCAACACGGCCAGCCCACCGCGGGCGTGTATCTTGTCCACCAGTGCCAGGAATTGCTGGAGTGGCGTGGCCTTTTTGTTGAACTTTGCCAATGCGTTATCAACCGTGCGGAAATCCATTGCCGCGAACGGGCTGCCATAGCGTCCCATTCCAGAGTAGGCGGAACTTGCCGGATGCACAGGCAGGAACATTGCGATACGGAAGCCCAGCCTAAGCATGATGTGCTCCAGTTTCTGCGCCACGTCGTCAAATGTGCCCGAGGGCGGCTGCACCGCATAGCCATGCTGTCTCAAATAGTCTTCTGCTCCGCGCAGGTCATTATTCTCAAATCCGCCAGAAATGTTTGGCCCGAACTGCCGTACAAAGGCATTGTAGATTGTGTTGTCCGCCCAAAGCAGGGCTGGTTCCACCTTGACGCGGAAATTGTCCCCCTCCGTCCAATGCCAGCTGCCATTCTTGGCGACAAAGCAGGTCTTGAACTCAAATACGCCAACTTCGCACAAGGGCAGTGTTATGCAAAATACGCCATCATGCTGCGCCATGGGCAGGTCACGCCATGCGTCAGTGCCGACATGCCCCTTGTCCTCCACAGAGGCGATGACTTCCTGGCGAAGTGTCCTGGCTCCGCCCAGGTTCGTGCGCAGGAAGGCGCTGCCCTGTCCTTCGGTTTCCAGGCTAATTGTCAGCAAATCGCCCTGGTATTTTACAAAAGATGTGCCCGCCTGGGGTTCCTGTCTCAACTTCATTTGTGATTGTAGCCGATATTATAATCCACAGATTGACGCAGATTTACACAGATTATTTTTTAAATCTGCGTCAATCTGTGGAAATCTGTGGATCAATTATTAGTTAATGCCGAATTCCCGCATTTTGCGCTGCAGTGTGCGCCTGGATATCTTGAGTTTCTCGGCGGCGTGGGTGCGGTTCCCGCCACATTCCGCCAATGCCTGGATTATGAGGCTTTTCTCATTGTCCCTGATGCCCAGTTCCTGCTCTGCGGGGGCGCGTGTCGCGTCCTCGAACTGCCTGCCCAGACCCATGCGTATGTTCTGGGGCACATCGCCCAGCGTCAGCACATTCCTCTGCGCGAAGACTGACATTCTCTCCACGCAGTTGCGCAATTCACGCACATTGCCAGGCCAGTCGTATGCCTGAAGGACCTCCATCGCCTCTGGCGCAAAGCCCACAATGGACTTGCCGTTCTCGGCATTGGACTTCTTCAGGAAATGCTCCAGCAAGGCGGGTATATCCTCCTTGCGATTGCGCAGCGGCGGTATGTCAATGGTCACCACATTCAGCCTGTAGAACAAGTCCTCCCTGAATGTGCCATCCTCCACCATTGCGGCAAGGTTCCTGTTGGTGGCAGCAACAAGACGCGCCTTGACTGGCAAAGTCTCCTTGCCACCCACACGCTCAAAGGTGCGGTTCTCCAGCACCCGCAGCAATTTCACTTGGGTGGGCAGGGATATTTCCCCAATTTCATCCAGGAAGAGAGTGCCCTCACCAGCGGTCTCAAAGCGCCCCTGCATACGCTCGTTGGCACCTGTATATGCGCCTTTCTCATGGCCGAACAACTCGCTCTCCAGCAGATTCTCGTTCAATGCGGCGCAGTGCACTGGCACAAATGGCTCCGCTGAATGGCCTGACAAGGAATGCAGCGCACGGGCTATGACCTCCTTGCCAGTGCCGCTTTCGCCTGTTAGAAGCACGGTGGTGCGCGTGGGTGCAACCTTCGCCACGTTGTCCAGCACATGCCTCATGGCCTCTGACACAGCCACCACATCGTCCAGTTCCCCCTTGGCGGGAGTTTCTTCTGCCTCAAGTTCCGCCAGACCGCGGTCAATCATCATCTCCAGATTGTCCAGGTCCACTGGCTTTGAGACATAGTCATACGCACCAGCCTTCATTGCCTCTATGGCAGTCTGCACCGAGCCATACGCAGTAAGCATTATGACCAGCGGGTGCTTTTTAAGCGAGGTCACCTTGCGTATGAAGTCCATGCCATCCATGCCTGGCATGCGAAGATCCGTCAGCACCACGTCCACATTGTGCTGCTTGAGCAGGTCGATTCCCTTTATGGCATCCTCGGCAAGCAGAACATTGTATTTGTCCTCAAAGGCGATGCGCAGGCCTTCCCTGGTGTTGAGTTCATCGTCAATCACCAGGATTGTATGTTTTTGTTTAGCTGGCATTCTATTGTCGGTTGTGAAAACTTTCGTGATAGTGATTTGCGCTAATTTGCAAGCCCTGTATATTAAGGCACAATTTTTCGCGGGTGTAGCATATCGGTAATGCTCCAGCTTCCCAAGCTGGCTAGGAGGGTTCGACTCCCTTCACCCGCTCCATTTGTTTTTAAGCCTATACAGCACGTCCTTTCGGTAGCTTGGATAACCGTTTTACATTTAGTGCGTACAGGCTTTTTTTGTGCCTTAATGCTACAGGTGTCATAAAATACACCTTATTTTCCATTCAGCAATTTGGAAAGGCATATTTAATGTGCGCGGCTGGGAGCCGCGCATCAGGACGCTTCGTTTCCATGCGCCGCTGGCGTTAATGTGC
>JAFZZD010000787.1 GCA_017615955.1 Victivallales bacterium | reverse complement strand
CCATTGGCCAGTGTCATATCCAAAGGCAATTATCAGCTTTTTTGAAAATGGCGACAAGTTCGTCATGAATGTTTTGATACGGGGGCAATCCCCAGAGCATCGGGACAATTCGTCCAGCAAAGTTTCGCTCATCATTCCTCGCCAATTCAATCTGTATTTTGTCTGGTGCATATCCATAAGTTCCATTGCAAAGACTTGCCACCAGTGGAATTGGTGCCTTCACTGCAACGCGCGTATCACGCCAGATGGCGGACATGATTTCAAATGGAGCGCCGAGTATTTCCAAATCCCCAAGCCGAAGCGCCACAATGCTGGCATTGACTGCCGAATGCGTCTTCACAAAATCCAATAGTCTTTTTGCGCCATTAAGGAAAGCCAGGTTGTTGCGCAGTTTCGGGTCTGCGTCCGTGGCATTATCTGTGAACACCAGTTTTTCATATTTCTCGCACAGTCCTAGCACATATTCTGGAGTATATTGTGGAAAATATGAGAATGAGCCATTGATTAAGCAGCATTTAAGGACATCGCACTTAATCGGCTTTGCCTGGTACAGGCCATTTTTCACGGCGTCCGCAAATCTTCTGGATAACACAGACAGGCATTCTTCCGCCTTATCGGCAGAGGCACAGCCTGTGTTTATGTCACCTTCTGCCCCTTGTATGAAGCATCCAACTGCACCTGGATTTTCATCCATGATCATACGCAAGGCAATGCCTGCAAAATCAGGACTGATAATATCTGAACTACCTGCTGTGACAAGGTGACAGCCGTAGTATGCCAGGAAGCCCTTCAACATTCCCTCGCTGGAATCAAAGCGTATGACATGGCAAGTGGCATCGGTAAGTTCAGGCTTGTCTGGATGCCAGTCGTCCTTCAGCACATTTTCAGGTTTATCAAAGAATCTGTCATATACACGGTTTATTGCAATCTGCTGGCATGGAACTTCAGCATGGGAGACATTGACCTCGCACAATTCATCAAACGCCATTGCAGCCGCCTGGGCAATCTTGTGCGGGAGCAATTCCAGATAGACTGGGTCAGGCATGCCATTGCCTATATCAAAATTAGCCGATGGTGCAGAATGCGTATGGGAGCATAGCACCATAATATTTGACTTTGTCAAAAATGGCAGTTTTGCCAAAATTGCCTGCAAAGTCTTGTCCGCAATGTCAGGGGACAGGAGGCACAGGTCACAGCATACAATGCAGGCCTTTTCATTCCCAAGTTCAAGCGCTATTCCCCTGGCCTCAAGCGGCGCAAGGATCCTTTTTGAAGCACGTAGAGGCCAAGCAATATATCCAGTAAGCTCCACTCCAATGCGGGGAGTAATGTCCACTCTGGAAAAACCTGCTTTTAGTTTATTGTAACACATTGTTTTTCAAAGGAGGTAATTGCAAAACTATTGGCATTGCAAGCCTTTTCCGCTGGCTAAAGCCAGCGGCTCCGACAGTTTGCGGCTTTATACAACGCAATATGTGCGGTAAGGTTGGCTTCCTGGGTGAAGCGCTTTGGTTCGGAATGTTGATAGTCGTTGTCCATTGCGCGTTTCATTGCTTCGGCGAAGGCAGTGCTGTCGCCTGGCGGCACAAGAAGATGTCTGCCGCACACCACCTCTGGCAGGGAGGCATTGTCCGTCGCGATTACAGGCACACCCATGGCGCAAGCCTCGGCGGCGCAGAAGCCAAAGCCCTCGGACAGCGATGGCACGCACACGCAGTCCGCCGCCGCCACAATGCCTGGCAATTCACCATAAGGCACGGATGCCTTGAAAATGACTTTGTCTTTTAGTCCAAGTTCCTCTACAAGCTGCACTGCCTCGTCATAGCCAGTCTGGCATGCCTTGCTGCGGCTTGCCAGCACCAGCAGCCTGGCATTGGCTGCATCAATCATAGCAAACGCCCTCAACAAGACAGGCAGCCCCTTGGAACGGCCTGGCCTTCCATTGAACAAAAACAAAAAACCGCCTTCAAGACCAAGACCTCTGCGCACAGCGGCTCCATCATAGCGAGCTGGATTCCAATGTTCATAGTCCACCGCATTGTAGATGACCTCAACTGGTGACTTTGCAAAGCCTTGCAATGCCCTGGCTGTAGCGTTTGAAACCGCAATGTATCCATCATAGCGTGGCACATATATCATGCGTTCCGCCAGCGAGTTTATTGCATTGGACAGCCATCCCGCATCCGATACATCCGACCATTTTCCAATCCAGACCTCGTGCACAGTCAGCAACACCTTTTTCCCGCGAAGCCTTGCCGCAAGCCAGGCTGGCAATGCGGCTGCAAAAGTGCTGGTATGAATCAAATCCGCATTCTTTGCCAGGCGAAGCAGCACAGGCATTGCGGCAAACGGGAATAGATACCTGGAACCCAAGGTGTTCACCCTGAAAACCTCAACACCATTGTATATCTGGTGCTTTTCCGCCCCAGATACCATCTGCGTCAAAATCTG
>JAFZZD010000005.1 GCA_017615955.1 Victivallales bacterium | reverse complement strand
GCTCAAACTTCGCGAAATTGTTCAAGGCGCATCCGCTGGTGGATAAGATAGCCCTCTGCGACTGCGAGGAAGCCAAGCTGAAGCGGTTCGCCGAGGACCCGTTTATGGCAGATAAACTATCCATTGCGGATTGCTGCTGCTCATTGGATGAACTGGTCCGCAAGGACTTGGATGCCATTGTAGTGATTACACAGCCCTGGCTGCATGCACCCCAATGCATTCAGTTGCTAAACTCGGGCAAACACGTCTATAGTGCGGTGCCGCTTATATGCCTTCCCGACGACGAGGAAATCATGGACTGGTGCCATAAGCTGGTGGAGGCCGTCAAGACAAGC
Source organism: Victivallales bacterium (assembly GCA_017615955.1). The sequence continues at coordinate 1,229 of JAFZZD010000005.1, read as the reverse complement.
GGCTGCCACTATATGCTTGGCGAGACCACCATCTACAGACCACAGACAATGTTCTGCAAGCGCATGGCGGAAGCAGGCGAGTTCGGTGATTTTGTCTATTCGGAAGGGGAATACGTGCATGACGTCGATGGCGGTGTGAATGGCTGGAGCAATCTCCGCAATGTGCACAAAAACCGCACCACTGGCAAAATCGGCGAGCAATATGCTGTGCAGATGGCCCCTTACATCGCCAAAGGCTCCAAGGACAGCCCCATGAGTTATCCCACTCATTCCATCTCGGGGCCGATGCATGTGATGAACACCCGTGCGCTGAAGGTGAGCGCGTATGGCGTCCCCAATACGAATCACGACGATTTCTTTGCAATGAATGACTTCTCCAATGTGATTGCCTTGTATCAGCTGGCCAATGGCACCTCCCTGCGCATAGCGGAGTGCCGTGAAATCGGTGCCACCAGTTTTGACCGAAAGGAGTCGGAGATATTCCGCATCTTCGGCAAAAAGGGCAGTTTCTCGCGGGACGTCTGGCAAAGCAACCACCGCACCGCGCCTGGCACGGCCCAGCCCATTATGGAGAATGTGCCGAACCCCGCAGACAAAGTATGGCCATGGGCGGGCTTCAAGGAAATGACGCCCAATGAGATGCGCACGCCCCTTCCATTGGAGGTCCAGGAGGCGTTCAAGCTGGCCTATAATCCCAATGCCACTCCGAAGGATGATTTCCAGCCAACAGGACATGGTGGAAGCCATCCATATTTGGTGCATGAGTTTGTCTCTGCCGTAGCCGAAGGCAGGGAACCCGAGATTCCTGCACGGGAAGCCGCCCATTATATGGCCATGGGCGTGGCGGCGCACAAATCCGCCCAACGGGATGGAGAACTCGTCAAAGTGGAGCAATTCGATTAAGGAGGTATGATAATGCGTCAGTTTTCAAGGATGATTCACGGTTGTGCGCTGGTATCAGCGCTACTAGTCACATTGTCGCTTTCCGCCCAGGAGGCCATCCACCCCCTTCCCGCGATGAAGGCCCCTGCGCTGGATGGCGTGATTGGAGAGGCGGAATGGCAAGCGGCAAGCACGGGTTCCTTTGTGCACATAAAGACAGGCGAAGCCCCCTCGCAGGCAACAAAATGGTATGCCGCCTGCGACCAGAAGCACCTCTACTTCGCGTTCCACTGCGACGAGGCGGATGTCAGCAAGATACGCAAGCAGTTCACCCACAGCGAAGAGCG
>JAFZZD010000786.1 GCA_017615955.1 Victivallales bacterium | reverse complement strand
CCGCTCTGCTTACATTTGAGCATGTCTGGCATGGAGAAGTCATTCCGACCTTCCCCTTCCTGACGGCGGTCAAGAATGGCGAGACAGCCGAAATGCTCCAGGAAATGGGCACCAACGGCGTCGCGATGGCGGTTCTGGTCACGGCTGTATGGGGCTGCATGCTGATAGTCTCCTCCATAAAGGAGAAGTATGCGGCGCAGGCAACGCAGGAAGTCAAATAAGGAGGGCAGGCAAAATGACGCTACTGCTGACTGTCTTTGCGGCTGTGGCCTCCACAGTCGCATGGTATATGAACGCCAACAACAGGAAGATGATGGTTGGCACGCTTTGCTGGCTGTTCTGGGGCGCTTCACTTATGTGGCTTGTGGATGCCGTTTTCGAATACAGGGAAGTGGGCGCGGCCTATTTCACTCCATCGGCAGCCGATATGCTCAACGACACCTATCTCGGTCTTGCGGTAATCGCACTGGGCATGGTGATCTGGATAGTCGCCCTGCTTTTGAAAGACCCGGAAGGAGTTGTAAAATCCGCATTGTCACACAAGTGACGCATTTCCCCGATGCCTTGCGCGCACACCACGCAAAACATCGGGGATTTCTTGTTTTCAGGGGACATACAAAGTGAGCGTGACATTGCAGGAAAAACTGGAAAAACTGGAAAATTTCCTCCATTTCAATCCAGAAGTGGCCATTGCCTTTTCCAGTGGGGTGGATTCCTCCTTTCTGCTGCATGCGGCACGCAAATACGCGAAAAGGGTGAAGGCCTATATGGTCAAGTCGCCATTCCAGCCGCAATTCGAGCTGGATGACGCGGTTCGTCTGGCCAGCGAGCTTAACGCGGAACTGCAAATAATAAATGTGAATCCGCTTGCTGACGGGAAAGTTGCCTCGAACACAAAACTGCGCTGCTATCATTGCAAGAGGCTCATATTCACGTCCATTATTGAGCAGGCCAGCAAGGATGGTTTTCACTTGCTTCTGGACGGCACGAATGCATCGGACGATGCGGGAGACCGTCCAGGAATGCTTGCTTTGCAGGAACTCGGCGTGCTGTCCCCCCTGCGCGATTGCGGCCTGACCAAGATCGATATACGCCATTTGTCCAAAGAAGCAGGGCTTTCGACTTGTGACAAGCCATCATACTCCTGCCTGGCGACGCGCATTCCAACGGGACAGCCGCTCAACGAGCGCCTTCTGCGAAGAACAGAGCAAGCGGAGCTTTTCCTTATGTCAATGGGTTTCAGGGATTTCCGCATACGCACTCTCGGAGAAAATGCGAAAATCCAGATCACCAAGGGACAAGTGCCCCTGCTTGTGCAAAACAGGGAAAAGATACTTGAGCATCTGAAACGCGACTACCAGGCAGTGCTTTTGGATTTGGAGACAAGAAATGAGCAATGAGCTGAGACAGCTGCTTGAAGGAGTGAGGACAGGCGGGGTTTCCGTTGACGAGGCAATCCTGCAAATCAAGAAAAAACCCTTCGAGGATCTGGGGTTCGCCAAGGTCGATCTGCACCGCAAGACAAGACAGGGGACTGCGGAAGTCATCTACGGCGAAGGCAAAAGCCCCGAGCAGATAGTCGGCATTGCGGAAACTATGCTGAGCAATGGCCAGGCCACCATTATCATTACCAGGCTTTCAGAGGACAAAGCCAAGTGCATTTCACAGCGCAGGCAGCTGCAATATCATAAAATGGCAAGAATCGGCCTGATAGGGGAAATGCCGAAAGCGGACGGAATCGGGCGCATTGTCGTCGCCACTGGCGGCACAAGCGACATGCCTGTGGCAGAGGAGGCCGCGCTGACTGCCGAAATGCTAGGAAACAGCGTCACCAGAATCTACGACGTGGGCGTCGCCGGACTGCACAGGCTGCTGGCGCATCTCGATGACATAATGGGCGCGTCGGTGATCATCGCCATTGCTGGAATGGAGGGCGCTCTTGCCAGCGTCATTGGCGGCCTGGCGGACTGCCCAGTGATAGCCGTGCCGACCAGCGTTGGATACGGCGCTTCGTTCCAAGGGCTGTCGGCCCTTCTCTCAATGCTGAATTCCTGCTCAAGCGGCGTATCCGTGGTCAACATAGACAATGGCTTCGGAGCAGGCTACCTTGCAAACATGATAAACCATTTGGAAACTCGGAAATGAAAACTCTGTATATTGACTGCGGAATGGGCGCGGCTGGGGACATGCTGACGGCGGCCTTGTACGAGTTGCTGGAGGACAAGGAGGGCTTTCTGCAGAAGATGAACTCGCTTGGCCTTCCAAAAGTTCGCATTTCAGCTGAAAAAGCCGCAAAATGCGGAATAACTGGCACTCAGATGAGGGTGCTCATCGACGGCGAGGAAGAAAACGGGCACGTGCATGAACATGAGCATGAACACGAGCATCATGAGCATGAACACGAGCATCATGAGCACATGCATGGGCAGCATCACCACCATAGCAGCATGGAGGAAATCAGGGAGATAGTCGGAGGGCTGCCAGTCTCCGAAAACGTGCGGCGCAACGTCCTTGACGTCTATGGGATGATCGCCGAGGCGGAAAGCCAGGCACACGGTGTTCCTGTCACGGAGATCCATTTCCATGAGGTCGGCACACTGGACGCCATTGCGGACGTCACTGCGGTATGCCTTCTCATGGAGCTGCTTGCCGTCGATAAAGTCCTCTCGACGCCAGTGCACGTTGGCTGCGGGCATGTCCACTGCGCCCACGGCATCTTGCCTGTCCCCTCGCCTGCCACTGCCTTCATTCTGCGCGGCATACCGATTTATGGAGGAGACATACAGGGCGAGCTATGCACGCCGACAGGAGCGGCGCTTCTAAAGAAATTCGTCATGGCATTCGGGCCGATGCCAGTAATGAGAATCAGCAAAATCGGCTATGGAATGGGAAAGAAGGATTTCAGCAGGGCGAACTGCGTCCGCGCATTACTTGGTGAAACAGAGGAAGCCGACGAGCAGATTGTGGAGTTCAAATGCTGCCTTGACGATATGACGCCAGAGCAGATTGGCTTCGCAAAGGAAAGGCTTTTTGATTCTGGCGCAGTGGAGGTCTATACAATCCCAATAGGGATGAAGAAATCCCGTCCAGGCACGCTGCTCTGCGTCATGTGCAGGGAGGCAGAGCGCCAGGCGATGCTTGAGCAGCTCTTCAGGCACACCAGCACCCTGGGCATACGGGAAAACCGCAGCGACAGGCATGTACTTCAGCGCAGCATTGAGAGCGTCAATACTCCATGGGGACCTGTCCGCAGGAAAATCTCAAAAGGATACGGGGTGTGCCGCTCCAAATATGAATATGAGGACCTGGCCAGAATAGCAAGAGACAACAATATGTCAATAGAGGACATTCTTGGACAGATTGCAATATTAAACGGGGAGCGATGACATCTGGCGGGCAACTACCGCGATGTCACAATACTGCAGTTCGACGGCCATGCGCTGCTGGCTCTGGAATGACTTTTTTGTCTCTTTCAAGTTGCAGTCAGGCGAAAATGTGTTACATTATGGCAAATTCATTTTCGGTTTCGG
>JAFZZD010000785.1 GCA_017615955.1 Victivallales bacterium | reverse complement strand
TCATCCCATTACCAGGCCGCCATCCACGGAGAGGCACTGCCCTGTGATGTAGTCCGCCTCATCCGAGGCCAGGAAAGCCACTGCGGCAGCAATGTCCTCTGGCCTGCCGAAGCGCCGCACAGGGATGTCCCTCATGATGTCCTGTCGCCTCTTGTCCTGGATGCTGCTGGTCATGTTGGTGTCAACGAAGCCAGGCGCCACTGCGTTTACGCGGACGCCCAGGCCAGCCAGTTCGCGGGCGGCGGAGCGTGTCAAGCCCAGCAGCCCCTCCTTTGCGGAGGCGTAGTTTGAGCGGTTCGCTGACCCCAGCCTGCCAGCGGCGGAGGCTATGTTCACTATGCGCCCCCAGCGGTTCCTCGCCATGAGCATGGCGACGGCGCGTATCAGCCTGAACGGGGCGCTCAAGTTCAAATCCAAAACGGAATCCCACTGCTGGTCGCTCATGAAGGCGACAGTTGCGTCCGCCAGGCAGCCGGCATTGTTCACCAGTATGTCAATGCGCCCGAAGCGTGCCATCACCTGCGCCACCAGTTCCTTTGCGGCCTCTGGCTGGCTGAGATTGGCGCGGAACACCTCGCACACTACGCCCTGTGAGGCAAGTTCGGCGGCCAGTTTTTCTGCGGAGGCGGTGTCGTTGTTGCAGTGAATGGCAATGGCATTGCCCTTTGCGGCCAACGCCCTGGCAATGGCGGAGCCAATGCCGCCGGACGCGCCAGTCACCAGCGCCACACGCTTGTCGCAGGCAATCGCCGCTGCTGCGGGAGCGGCTGGTTCGGCTTTCGTTCTGGAGGCGATGAAATCCTCCACGTCCTTGCGATGCACCATTGGACGCTTGCAAAACGCCGCCACATCATCCAGATTTATGCCCTCCTGCTTTGCGAATGCCTTTGCTGCAGGCGCCGCCTTGTACTGCGGTTTCGGCGCACTTGCCGGCTGGAGTTCGATGGTCTCCAGATTCACAGACAACGCGTTTTCCTTCAAATGCGCCTGGAGGAGCTGTTCATTCTCGGATGAGACGTCAGGCGCCACGCTGCCTTCCTCGCCTATGGCGCAAAGCACGTAATTGAAGGGCACTGTGCTTTTGCTCTGGACGTAGATTGCCAGCAAAGTGCCGCTTACGGGCGCCTCGAAATCAATCACGGTCTTGTCCGTGATCAGTTCCACCAGTGCGTCGCCCTCCTTGAGCTTGTCGCCGAGATTGCAGCGCCACTGGCCGATGGTGGCCTCGTCCATGTTCTCATAGAGCCTGGGTATCCTGACAAGTGTCACTTCATTCATTTGCCTCACTCCTTGAGCAGCCTGTTGCCGCCGCCTTCTGAAACTCCTGGATTTATATTCAATTTGCTTCCTTCGGAAAATCCCTGTTTTTTAGCGCTCTCATTGACATGTATGCTGCTTGAATGGGTCATGTGCAAGGAACCGAAATGACGCGCCACATAATCCTTTGTTCCTGCGTCGCCCTTGTGTATGAGGGCATAGACCTGCGTGTTGGAAGCGACGACGCGCAGCTTGTCCTCAATGCCCTTCAGGTAACCGCAAAAGAAGTCGCGCCTTTTGTTCATGCCATGGAGCCGGTGCTCCATCCGTTCGTATGCCAGAATCATGTTATTCATTATATAATCATACACATACAATGCGATGATGACCTTGTCTTTTGGACCTGAAATCGTTATCAACCTCAGGTTCCGTTCTGGCTCAAGCAGGTCTGGCTGATATCCGAAAATGCCATACACTCCCCAGTATTCCGTAAGTATCCTGACAATCTGGTGGTAGTAGAGGTCCAGACGCGGGAATGGCTTGCCCACCTGCGCGGTCACGTACTCGTTTTCGCCATTCAGATCCTCCTCGGTGATGCCGTACTTGGACATGATTTCCAAGGCCTTCGCCAATGCCAGCTGCGCCTCGTTTTCATCGCCCCGGTCTGCCAAAGTCAAGAGTTTCCGCAGTTTTTCCTCTATGCCGGAATTGCCCTGGTTGTTTTGTGAGAGTTGTTCATCCAGGGCCACCACGTCTATCCTTGCGTCTGGTATTGCGCCGATACGATGGCATATTTCGCGGAATTCCTTTCCATGCGCCAGAATATCTACTTCATGATAGACAATGGACGCAATCTGATGTGCAACCTCGTGCAGGAACACGCAGTTCACGGCGCACCAGGAATAATCCACTACCAAATGCTTGCTAAGTTTGATTTGCGGAATGTCTCCATCCGTAAAACGCCCGAGGTATTCCTTGCTGTCGCAGAATACCAGCTGGGGCTTCTTGATGATTTCAGCAAACCGCCTGCCAAAATACCCTTGCATCTTCTGTTCCCATTGCCACATCAAGTAGCGGGAAAGACCATCCTGAAGCCTGGGCGTGAACTCGACTTGGGTAGTTGTCGTCATTTGTGGAAGTTCCTTATCCAATCCAGGGGCGAATGCAGGCATGGCAGCAGATTCTTTTCCAGCGAAAGCGGCGCGTCATGGTCGCCGCCAGGCACCTCCATGTACGCGAACTTAACGGAATTGGCCAGCGCGGCTGCCAGGTGCCTGGACTGAACCACCGGCATCACGCTGTCCACAGAGCCATGCATTAGAAAGAAGGGTATTTCACAAAGCACATTGGCATGATTGAGGGCCGACTGTGCGGCATAGACATCTAGCCTCTCCAAGGGCGTACCGCCGTATGCAACCTCAATGGAACGGCCAACTTCCCGGGCTAGAGGCAAGGGACTGGACATGCAGAAATCATGGTATGAGGCCATGTGGCAGACGCATCCATGCAGATCCAGACCGTCCACATCCTCGGGATGGGCAGACGCATAAATCAAACTGCCGGCGGCGCCCATTGAACCAGACATGAATATGAAATGCCTGGCGCCATGATGCTGCCTAAGATATTCCAGAAGCTGCTGCAAATCGAATTGGGCGGGTTCGTTCATCCAGGCATCGCCCCGCAGATTTGGCGAGAACACGCCGTACCCGCCCTCAATGAAAACGGGAAGCCAGTTCTGCTTTATGTCCCTGCGGACGAAGATTTGGTTGCTGTGCCCTGCAAATCCGTGGAGGCATACCACCCACCAGTCGCCAGAGGTCGGCGGCAAAAACAATGCCTCGTCGGAAACGCCGTCATAGTCGCTGGCGTATGAAAGACGCGCCAGCCCCGCAGGAAAACCCGAAGCGCATACCGTTGAAACCGAGACCTGACGCATACAAAAAATAAGCGGGGCCTTCCGGAAGGAGGAGGCCGGAAAACCCCGCCGTAATAGCATTCATTCGTTTGGAGCGGGTGAAGGGAATCGAACCCTCCTAGCCAGCTTGGAAGGCTGGAGCATTACCACTATGCTACACCCGCAGTGGTGTGAGATTTGCCGCTTAATTTACAACAACATTTTTTTTTGGCAAATCAAATGCC
>JAFZZD010000784.1 GCA_017615955.1 Victivallales bacterium | reverse complement strand
CGACGGCGAGGACGCCGTCGCTACTTACGGCAACTTGCAAGGGAGGGCAGTAACGAAAGGCATGCTATTGGTGGAACACCGTCGCTACTAACCAGAACTTAATTCCAAGAACGCCAGCTTAATACCATGTGCCGCGACGCCCGTACTGCACGACTATGTCATCCGAATAGCCTTTGATGCCAGGCGTATGCGCAGGAACCGCGCATTGCGACACATTGTCGCCCCATTGTATCTTCTCGCCTGGAGCCAGCGCCAATGAAAAACAACCCTTGGACACTCTTGGAAGCAGCTTGCCCGAATGCAGTTCAAGCGCCTCCACATCAGGCTGCTCAAACCAGCGTAGCGTTCCATTGTATGGCACTGGACCGCAAGTGACCTCAAACCACAACACCCGGCCCTTGCGCCAGGCAGCGGACACGGTCAGACCGCCTTCCGCCCTTAAATCATGGAAGGACAGCGCTTCGCCGCAAATATCCATCACACAGGGAAACAGCTTAATCTGCGTCTTTTGGCTTTGCAGCATGCTCTCCAGCATGCCATACAGGAAGCCGCCGCCTGACTGCACCATGGTCATGGAACTGTCGCGCCCACGCAAGCAGGCTGACTGGCTGAGCAGGCTATGGGGCTGTGCACCCTTTACGTCAAAGGCACGGCGCTTTTCCTCGATGCCACCCAGCACGCGGCCTCCAATATACGCGAACATTCCATTGGATTTTACGAAGTCCGCCAATCCTATATTCCTCAATATCTCATTGGCAAAGTCCGCATCACGCAGGCGCACCGCAGCCGCAAGCATCCATCCCCAGGTCAAGTCGCAGCCAGAGCCGATTTTCCCTGCCAGAGGCTTGCGGCAAGTGTGATTCAGATGCTGGCGCAGGGTTTTATCGGCGACCTGCGCCAATGGTGCATCTGCGTCCACATCGTCGCCAGGAACCACGCACGCCAAATATCCTGGATGGCAAAGTTCCGTGCGCCCTTTCTCACTGGCGGAATCAATGAATTCCCCATCCGTCTGCGGATATTCGGGAAAGTCACGCAGCAGCCTCTCGATTTGAGAGACATTCTCATCCTGCATGCCCAGCTGTTTCGCCATGGACACGACCGCCTGCCACAGCGGCTTTATGAGCCCCAGGTCATTGCTGACATTGTACGCAGGCACAATGCCCTGTTCAGGCGCCCAAGATGGTCCGAAGCGCAGCTTTCCATCCTTGTCCCTCTCCTCATCCACCATGGCGACATAGAAACGTGCCGCGCCCAGCATCATAGGGAATATTCTTTCGCGCAGCGTCCTCTCATCTGGATAAAACGCAGCCGCCTTGCGGTAGAAATCCATATAGAAGCCAGAGGCGCAAATCATAAGATGATAGACCATTGGCGTAATCTCCTCGCCCAGGGGACCGCAGCCTATTGGGAAGCGCAGGGCATCAACGCCATAGTCCCTTATGGTCTCACGGCGAATGGCTGGCAGCCAGCGCTCAATCGTGCGGAAAACGCCCTCCAGCATTTCGGGATGATTCAGCGGTCCCAAAGGCCAGCAGTACATTGACATATTGACGTCACCTGCGTATTCGCCGCTCCAGGGCGCGGACTTCTCGGCGTTCCAAAGTCCGAACAGCGCAGGCGCCACATCGCCTCTGGACTGCACACCATATTGATACAGCGTGTGGTAGAACAGAGCCTCCAATGCAGGATTTGCAATGGCAATTCCGCTGACCTGCCAGAAGTTCCGCCAGAATGTAGCATTGTCTGCACGCAACTTGTCAAAGCCACGGGCCTCTGCCTGCTTCAGCAATTCCTTTGCCCTGTCAAGCAGATGCTCCGTGCCATCCTCGCTGACCAGCATAGTCTGGTAAACCGTATAGTTCAGCGGCCCCTTTGCGTGGATGTAATCCAAATCCACTTCAACGCTGACAGACGCGCCAAGCGAGACTGGCGTATGCCACGGCACGCCTGAAACCTTGAATGCTATGATTGAGCGCAGTTCTTCATGGAAGCCGAATATGATGTATGCAATGCCCTCATCAGTGACGCCCAGCTCGTTTATTTCGGCGTCAGGGTCATAAAGCCTGTAAAGCTCGATGCGCTGGGTATAGCTAAGATATGTGTTCACCTGCGCGGGGTGCAGATACGTGTCCCTGACGTATGTGGCGATCACATCGCAGTCCGGCGCGGCGATGGTGACGCGCTCCATTGCCTTGCCTGAAAGCTCATAGCTGCCAATGACCTCGCCGTGCTCCAGGTCAAGTTCCTGTCTGCGGTCAAATACGCTGCTGATGGGAGTTCCGCCAAACTGGTCTAGCCAGATGCGCAGACGCCCTCCTGGCTTGAAACTGGGACCTGGCTGCGTGCCGTGCTCCTGGTTCAAAAGTTTCTCCAGGCTTTCAGGCGCCTCTCTGCATATTTTGCGAATGGCAGCCAAATCCATTCGTTTCCATGGCACAAGGTGCTTGCGCCACAAATTCAGACGCGTGAAGGCAAGCTCCACCACAGCTTCCTCTGGCTGATAGACCAGCCCGCCAAACATGCCATTGCCCACAGGAAAACCATTCTGCCAATTTTCAGGGCTGTTCTCGAAAATCAGCATATTCCCAGCAGCGCGTTTTGCTCCATCTGCAAACATATTCCTTTCCTCAAGACCAAATATACCTTCACTCCACCAGCGCAGAGGTGCAGCCGCTTTTCTCTATTGCATTGAAGCCAAGCTGGGCGCAGCGTATCTCGCAGTCCAGCATATTTGCTTTCGGCACATTGTGGAAATGCATGCCGCCTGACTTCTCCCAGCCTCCCCAGTGGCTGGGCATGGATGAGAAGTCTGTGGTGGGCGGGAAGTCCTTCGTGTCCGCCACGTTCATCTTGATGTTCCTGAATGTGAGTTCCTCAATGCGACCTGAATTTTCGCTGCCAATGAAACTGCTGCCTACGGCCTCAATCTCCATGTCCGCAAACAGCAAATTGCGCATATAGGCACCATATTCGCTGTGCGGCGGCTGGTTGCCAGCCCAGATGAAGAAGGCCTGCCCCACATTGCGCATCCTGAAATTCTCGAAGCAGAAATTGTCCATTGGAGTGCCATGCTCGATGCGCAGCTTGCAGACAGGCACGATTGAGAGAATGTCTATGCCGTGGCGCGTGTTCTCCACCAGAATGTTTCTGCATGAGACATTTAAAATGGGGCCGTCCCCCTCATATCCAATGCGAATAGCGCAGGTCGAGCACTGGAAACGGCAGTCACTGATGGCAATGTTCTCGCAACATTTGTTTCCCTCCAACCGATGGAAATCGCTTTTCAGTGCCACGCAGTCATCACCTGCCTCTATGTCGCAATGCTCTATAACCACGTTTCTGCAGCAGTCTATGTCCAGCGCGTCTGTATTGGGGCCATATTCGGGATTCCTAATGGTGAGGCGGCTGATTAGCACATTTTCACACGAGACAGTCCAGACCGTGTAGGCAGGCGCATTGCGTATTGCAAATCCCTCCAAGCGCACCTGACGGCATCCCGCCAGATACAGCATAACGGGGCGCACTGGCTTGGGCTTTAGCACATCGTACCCCAAAACACTGGTGGCTGGTGGATGCTTGCCGAATGCCGCGCCGCTGAAATACACATTTTCCCAAAAGGCTTGTCCCGCGCCCTCAATGCATCCCTCGCCTGCAATGGTCAGATTGCAAATGCCTTTGCCATACAGGAAATAATGCTGAAAGAAGTTCCTCTCGATGTCAATGTCCTCGTCAAGGAAATAATCCCGAATATCATCCGACGCCTTGAGGGCCGCGTCCTTCTCCAGAACCAGCGTCATATTGTCCACCAGCCTGACTTTGCCGGCAAGATACACGCCAGCTGGAAACACCAGTTCTCCGCCGCCAGCATTCTCCAATGCACACACAGCCCGCTCAATGGCCTCATTGTTCAATGTGACGCCATCGCCGACGGCGCCAAAATCAGTGACAACCAATCTCATTTATCCACATCCCTAGATAGAATCTGGCCATTGTCCTCCGCATCATTGGCACGCCTGCCCAAATCGCGGAAAAGCCTAAGCAAGTCCCGAATGCCGCCGATGCAGAACCACACGGTGGTGACAACGCCAATCACCGAGGGGACAATGACGGACTTAATCAAAAAATACTTGCTCCAAGCAATGTCCGACCATGGGCAGAACACATTGCAGACGATTACAGCCACAAATGCAAGCCCCAGCTGATAGACAAAGGAATACAGGAACACCGACCAGGCTATCACCTTGTCTCCAAGCGAATATTCCTCAGTTATGCCAACCAGCCTCCTTATTATGCCGACAATTGAGAAGGAAGCTCTCTCATGTTGCAATGAAATGTCATCGGCATATTCACCTCTGTGCAGCAACTTGTCAAGGTTGTATGGCCTGTACGTCAGAAGCGAGCCTATTATATACGATAAAATGCCCATTGCAATTGACATGAACAGAATCTCGTATGAATTGATGGGGAATTTGAATGGATCAATCTTCCAGGCAATCCATGGGTTGAATGGGGATGACACAGTCACCAGGAAATGCTCCACAGGTGCAAGCCATCCGTTCCTTTCAAGCATCGGATAAAGATACGCAGCCCATGTCCTTTGGCAAAACATGCCCAAAGCCGCTGTTCCCGAGCCAAAAATCAGTGCGCACCATGCGCCGACCAGATTGCCGAAGCGAGTATATAGGCCAAAGACCATAATGGGACCAGCCGCGCCAAGCCACAGAGCAGTCATAATCGTGGTGAACATATTGATGAAATCCAACTGCGAAAAGAAGATGGCCACAACAGCAAAGAATACCGCGACACCCACCGTCACCAACCGCAATAGAAGCAAATGCCTCTTTGGGCTTATCCTGCTGCCGTAGAAGGGCAATATCATATCCTGCACTATGCAGCCCGTGGCATTGAAGATGCGGGAATCATCCGTGGAAAGAAGCAGCATGATCATAAGCAGACAGAAGAGCCCCACCATTCCAATGGGGAAAATCCTCCTGCACACCATAGGCATCATCATCTGATAGTACAGGGTTCTGCACTTCTGGAACTGAAGACGCCCCTTTGGCGTATCTGGAATGGTCTGTTTAATTTCATTGAGATAGAGCGTGTCCAGATTGCTCTCCTGGGACAAAGGCGCATCCCTTCCTTGAACATGGACTATATCGGGAATCGAATCAATCCGCTGGCAGATCTGCTCGTACTGCACCCTATTGTCCATGACTTGGTCAAGCGTCCGCAGAGACAGTTCCTTCCTCAGCCCATTGCTTGTCGTCCCGAACTTGGCATTGGGCTTTGCGAAGTTGGCGCTGTTCATGAAAACCATTGTTATCAAGGCAAGAAGCATCAGCATCACCATTGAGAAGCCATCCCGCCATGATCCGAGGATACCAGCCATTTTCTGCTCGTGAGGAGTGCGTCCCGAAGAAGTAGTGTCATTTCCAATCCAGCTTGCGCGATTGACAACAGCATTGGTCAATGTCACAATCAAGGCAAAGAGGTTGAAATCCCGCAGTTGAGAGACATCGTATGGATTGACAAAACTCTGCCTGGCGACACGGTCAAGCAGAACTGGCTGGACATCACTGTGCCATCCCAGCTTCAGGATTATGAAACCCGCGATTATTACAAACACTGGATATGAAAGCAATGCCTGTAGAGAATCGGTCACCAGCAGAGAAATGCGCCCCGCCGGCCAGATGATGACAGTGGCCAACGTCAGGCAAAGCACGACTATAATCGCATAGCAGGGCAGACTTACACCCAGGAAGCTGATGCGGTGCGGCAATCCCAGGTAGTAGATGAAGAAGTTCGTGGCGATAGCTGGGCCAATGGCATTGGCAAGCATTTCTGACACTGTGCTTATCACAGCCGTAACAAAGCGGAACCCTCTGCTGCCATAGCGCATTTCGATAAACTGCCCCTTGGAGAGGCATCTGGTCTGCCGCCAGCGATAAGTGCAGTATCCCGTCAATGCCATCACTATCATGATTGGAGTTGTCACATTCGCCCAAAATGAAACGCCAAATCCAGTCTGATAGTTCTGCTCTGAACCAGCGACCAAAGTAATGACGGAAAGGCCCGATATAAGGCTGCCCGTGGCTATTACATAGCGCCCCGCGACACGCCCGGCGGCAAGATAGTCCACCGCATTGCGGGCATAACGCTTCGAATACACAGCTAGCCAGAGAATAAAGCACAGAGGGACAATGACAATCAGCAAATCTACAAAGGACATTTGGGTAATAGCCTTCTTTCAGAGAGGTAATTAAAGTTGTACAATATGTTCAATTGTACCTGAATTGACAAGTTCAGTGACGGTTCCTGCTCCATTGCTGGCGCGTATAATGTTGTTTGCAAGCACCAGCTTTCCTATGCGCCCTGCATTCCTGATGAAGCACAACTCTTGCGGAAGATGATTCTCCGTGATGCACTGTTCAATGCATAACTGTTCAATGGCGAAGTCTTTTTCAAAGTCAAATGAAGGCGTGCCTGTAGTATTTTCCACCCGATTGAGGCCTGCAACCCTCATTGAGCCAATTCTGCCGTTGCCCTCGCCCCAGAACAGCCCCCAGTCTGGGCAACGATTCCAGTCGCTTTCCAAAGGCAATGCCTTGGAAATGAAGAGATTCTCAAAGGAAAGCGCATCAAATATGCCCTGCTTCGTACGCTGCGGGAAAAAATGGGTGAAGCCGAATGCATAGCGATAAAAGCTGCCAAACACATTTCTGATGGAGATATTGCTTATAGAAGAGCCATTGGAAAGGAACCTTGCGCAGGAATGGCAGCGCTCCGCATAGATGCCATCCACTTCAATGTCGGAAATGGGTCCCATATACGGGGATTCAGCAATGCCATCCTCCGCATTGAATGCCAGCAAATCATCATAACAGGCCCCGCGCACATTGCTTATGCGACCAAAACGGCAACCGCCATCAAAATGCAGACCATCCATATTGTTGGGCGAGGGGTTGCCCTCATTGAAGTCAAATGCAATGTTCTCAAATGTGAAATCCGTCAACTTTGCCGAATGCACGGCATAAGTCACAGGATCTTTCAGCGTCACATCGCGCATCGAAAAGCCGCGTATGTTGATGAAGCGCATCGTCTCGCCAAAATAACGCATGGGATGCCAAGGCACTGGCTCGTATGGTCTTTGCGTGCCAGTCACCGG
>JAFZZD010000783.1 GCA_017615955.1 Victivallales bacterium | reverse complement strand
CAGGTAGAACAGTGCCTACCAAACGCGGGCGAGAACGCCCGCGCACAGAACTGTCCGAACGCGGACGAGAACGCCCGCGCACAGAACTGTCCAAACGCGGGCGAGAACGCCCGCGCACAGAACTGTCCACAGTCCACTGTCCACAATAAAGAGAATATATGATGTGCGCCTTCGAAGCTGGGGCGCATTCAGGTTGAAAATTGTTTTTTGGAGAGCAGAAGATGAAGGTTATTATTCAGAAGGATTACGAGACAATGTGCCAGTGGGCGGCAAACCACATCATCGCCGCCATCAACAACCACAAGGGCGACCGTCCATTCGTGCTGGGATTGCCTACAGGTTCCTCCCCTCTGGGCGTTTACAGGCGCTTCATCGAGGCGTACAAGGCTGGCAAGGTCAGCTTCAAGAACGTGGTCACATTCAACATGGACGAATATGTGGGGCTTCCCCACGAGCATCATGAGAGCTACTGGTACTTCATGCATGACAATCTGTTCGACCACATCGACATTCCAGCGGAGAATGTGAACATCCTCAACGGCATGGCACCTGACCTGGAAGAGGAGTGCCGCAGCTACGAAGTGAAGATCGCCTCATACGGCGGCATTGACTTGTTCTTGGGCGGTTCTGGCGTCGATGGTCACATTGCCTTCAACGAGCCATTCACGTCCCTTAGCTCCAGGACTGGCGTCCGCGATCTGACAGAGGACACCAAGATTGTGAACTCCCGTTTCTTTGACAATGACCCCGACAAGGTTCCTGCCAGGGCATTGTCCGTAGGAGTGGGCACAGTCACCGATTCCAAGGAAGTTCTTCTTCTTATCAGCGGTCACAACAAGGCACGCGCACTGAAGGAATGCGTGGAAGGCGGTCTCAACCAGATGTGGACCATTTCCGCGTTGAACCTGCACAACAACGCATACATCGCCTGCGACGAGATGGCCTGCGGCGAACTCAGGGTTGATACATACAAGTACTTCCTGGACGTTTACAAGAGCGAAAGGCTCTAATTTCAAACGCATAGGCGCAGAGGCGCAGAGTTATCTATCCACAGATTGACACAGATTACCACAGATTATTGATGTTTTGGAGATAGTCTGTGAAAATCCGTGTGAATCTGGGGATAGATAACTCTGCGCCTCTGCTTTAATCACAGATGGCGATGTTGCGTGATAAGGTAAAGGCGTTATTTGGGTTTGCTGTCGGGAAGGCGAAGGCTCTCTTCAAGGCGAATGCGGTATTGTGCATTGCCTTGTTTGCGGCGGCTGTCACCTGCTGCCTGGTCAAGCCTGGCAAGGAGTATTTAGCCTATTTTGACTGGAAGACATTGAGCTGCCTGTACAGTGTGCTGGCCGTGGTGGGCGCACTGCGCAACATTGACTTCTTCACGATGCTGGCGCGCCGCATAGTCCGCCGTTTCAGGACCATGCGGCTTTGCATACTTGCGCTGGCGTATATCACCTTCATTGGCTCCATGTTCATCGCCAACGACATGGCGCTTTTGACATTTCTGCCCCTGGGCTATTTTGTCTTGAGCGGCACCGGCAACAAGCGGCTGCTTGCCTTCACGTTCATAATGCAGAACATCGCCGCCAACCTGGGCGGCATGCTGACGCCTTTCGGCAACCCGCAGAACCTGTTCCTCTATACCAAATTCAATATCCCAACGCTGGAATTCATGGGGATAATGCTGCCGCCTTTCGTGGTGTCGGTGCTGCTGATCACATTCTGCTGCCTGTGCGTGCATAACGAACCCATACAAATCAAGAAGACCGCCTCCAGCGAAAGGCATCCATGGCGAATGGGCATCTATCTGCTGCTTTTCACATTGTCAATTGTAATCGTATTCCGCGCCATTCATTACATCTATGGCCTTGTCATCATTACCGGAACATTGCTGTATATGGACAGAAAGGCGCTGAGGAAGGTGGACTATCCGCTCCTCTGCACATTCGCTGCGTTCTTCATATTCGCCGGAAACATGTCACGCATTGGCGTAGTGCGCTCGCTGTTCGAAGTGCTGCTGGACAAGAGCACCTTGTTCTTCAGCGTATTGTCCTGCCAGGTCATAAGCAATGTGCCCTCGGCAATACTGCTGTCCCAGTTCACGGACAACTACAGGGAGCTGCTGCTGGGAGTGAACATTGGCGGCACGGGGACTTTGATCGCGTCGTTGGCCTCATTGATCACATACAGCCAATACCGCCAGGCAGACCCGTCAGGCGTGAAACGCTACCTGCTTTTATTCACTCTCTTCAATGCTCTGTTTTTGGGTGTTCTACTTGTTTTTTCGTTTATCTTTCATTGAGTATTCACAATATATATTTTTTCGTGCTTTTATAGCAGCCTCCCTGTAAAAACAAAAAATGTAATGTGCATTTGTCATAAAATGTAAAAAATATGGGTTTTCTGCTTGAAATTATGTAAAAACTCCTTATCGTACAGCCATTTCAAATAGGAAATGACTGCGGGTGCGCTTGCGTTTCCTGGTTACTTTGTTTTTTAATGCAGAAGGAAAAGATGAGATGGACAAGTATGTTGAGAGCGTAATACAGTATGTTCGCGAGAAGCACTCAAGCGAGCCTGAATTCGTTCAGACAGTGGAGGAGGTGTTCAGTTCCATTAGCCCGGTGGTTGCCAAGCATCCTGAATATGAAAAGGCGGATTTGCTGAAGCGCATGGTGGAGCCAGAGCGCATGTTCACATTCCGCGTGGTGTGGGTGGACGACCAGGGGCGCACGCAGACCAATATTGGCTACCGCTGCCAGTTCAACGGTGCCATCGGACCATACAAGGGCGGCATCCGCTTCCAGAAGAACGTTACTCCCAGCATCATCAAATTCCTGGGCTTTGAGCAGACATTCAAGAACTCCCTCACGGGACTTCCCATTGGCGGCGGCAAGGGCGGCTCGGATTTCGATCCCGCTGGCAAGAGCGATGGCGAGGTAATGCGTTTCTGCCAGAGCTTCATTTCCGCATTGTACCGCTATATCGGGCCAGACGTGGACGTGCCGGCAGGCGACATGGGCGTGGGCAAGCGTGAAATTGGCTACATGTTCGGGCAGTACCGCCGTCTTAAGGGCGTGTGGGAAAACGGCGTGTTCACAGGCAAGGGCATGACCTACGGCGGCTCACTGATACGTCCAGAGGCCACTGGATACGGCGCGGTGTATTACCTGAACGAGGTGCTGAAGCACGAGAACGACAGCATTGAAGGCAAGCGCATTGCGATTTCCGGTTATGGCAATGTGGGCTGGGGCATCATCAAGAAGGCTGCCGAACTGGGAGCCAAAGTCACGTATTTTGCGGGGCCTGACGGATATATCCATGACAAGGACGGCGTCTGCACCGAGGAGAAAATCAACTACATCCTGGAAATGCGCGCCAACGACCCGATGCACTGCGAGCCATACGCAAAGAAGTTCGGCTGCGAATTTGTGCCTGGACAGAAGTGCTGGGGCATCAAGGATGTGGACATCTACATGCCTGCCGCCACCCAGAATGACGTGAACCTGGAATGGGCGAAGAAGATCGTGGCATCTGGCGTCAAGTACTACATCGAGGTCGCCAACATGCCTACCACCAATGACGCATTGGAACTGCTGCGTGCTCAGAAGCACATAATCGTGGCTCCATCCAAGGCCGTCAATGCCGGCGGCGTAGGAGTGTCAGCCTTGGAGATGAGCCAGAATTCCGAGCGTCTGGTGTGGACAGCCGACGAGGTGGACGCGCAGCTCAAGAAGATGATGATCACCATCCACGATGAATCACGCAAGGCCGCCGAGGAATACAACCTGGGCTACGACCTGGTGGCAGGAGCAAACATCGCTGGCTTCAAGAAGGTTGCCACCGCCATGCTGGAGCAGGGCATATTCTGACAAGAAAACCTGAATGTACCACAAGGGACGAAGGGGCGAAGAACCGAACATTCTCGGTCATTCGCCCCTTCGTCTTTTTTTATCTTTAGAGGTAATGGCAAAACTATTGGCATTGCAAGCCTTTTCCGCTGGCTAAAGCCAGCGGCTTCGATATTTTGCGGATTGGCGCAATAGTTTTGAAATTACCTCTTTAGATAGCATATTTATTCTCTTGTTATACAATATTTCATCATATTCTGCGTTTTATATGCATTGCTGAATACTGGTTTATTTTGAAAGACTATCCCAGTAAAAGGAGAAAGACAATGAAATTTGATGGTTATTTCAACGATGAGATTCGCAATGCGCTTCATTCACGCAGGACGGAATTGGGGCTTGGGTGCGCCCAGATGGCCCAGAGATTGGGTGTCAGCTGGAGTACCTACAGGAAATGGGAATGCGGCCCCATAGTGCGCTGCAACACAAAGCATGTTTCCAGGATCGAGGCCTTTTTGAATGATAGGATTGACTGGGGGCAGCCTGGAGCCTACATTTACAGCGACATCATTGGTGGTGGGGACAATGAGGTAAACCGCACTTTGACCAATCTTGGACTGACTTGCAATCTCGTGAGCGAGCGTCCCGAACTGTCCAGGCAGTTCTGTCACAAGTTGGAGTGTGCGTTTGAGCGGGCTATTTCCGCAGTATTGACCTT
>JAFZZD010000782.1 GCA_017615955.1 Victivallales bacterium | reverse complement strand
GGTTCATCTCCACGGCACAGCAAATGCAGCAAGCCCATGAAAAGCAAAAATGCAATCTGTGGTCTCATAAGCACTCCATAATAACTAAATTTAAAAGCGAAACTGCAATTGAAAAATGGGGGCTCTGGGCTAAATTAAGGGCAATTTCTTCCAGGGGTCCGGTAGCTCAGCTGGATAGAGCAACTGCCTTCTAAGCCGTAGGTCGCGCGTTCGAGCCGCGCCCGGACCGCCATTCTTTTCAGCCCATGCCATCAATGGCGTGGGCTTTTTTCGTGGATGTGCAATATACCCCGACTTCAAGGCAATGCCAACTGCTCGTCCACGTAATGCTCGATCACATCCCGCTGCGGCTCCAGCTTCACGCGCCTCAACTCCAGGGATTTCAGGGCCTCCAAGGCAGGATGCCTTGCCAAATCCGAGCCAAGAGCCTGCGTGATTGCGCTGGAGAACTTTGCAGGATGGGCGGTGGAGAGGCATATTGTGGGAACGCCTTGCAGCGGCAGTGACTGCGCCACGGAAACGCCCACGGCTGTATGCGGATCCAGAATGTACCCGTATTTTCCATAGAAGTCCTTGATTGTGGCAAGCGTAGCGGCAGTGTCGCCTCTGCCGGCGGCAAAATCCTCGTCCTTGCCAGGCAGCCTGATGCATCCTTCCCTGGCAAATGTAGCCATCAATTCCCGCACCTTTGCAGCATCGCAGCCCACACGGTAGTACAGGTAGCGCTCGAAGTTGCTGGCAACCTGTATGTCCATGCTTGGACTCAAAGTCGGGCTGACCTTGCCGCGGCTGTATTCGCCTGTGTTGAAGAATCTGGACAGAATGTCGTTCTCGTTGGTGGCCAGGATGAGGCGCTTTATGGGGGCGCCCATTTTCTTCGCGATGTAGCCGGCGAATATGTCGCCGAAGTTGCCTGTGGGCACCGCGACCTGCACCTGTTCCGCGCCAGTCTCGTCAATTGCGCGGAACGCCGCCCAGAAGTAATACACCACCTGCGCCAGAACCCGCGCCCAGTTAACGGAATTCACCGCGCCCAGATGCCTGGAACGCTTGAAGGGCATGTCGTTGAAGATCTCCTTGAGCACCCGCTGCCCATCGTCGAAGGTGCCGTTGATGGCAATGCAGTGCACATTTGCGTCTGGCACAGTGGCCATCTGCCTTTCCTGCAATGGGCTGACCCTGCCGTCAGGGTACATTATGAATATGTGAATGCCTGACTTGCCGCGAACGCCATGAATGGCAGCACTGCCCGTGTCGCCGCTGGTGGCCCCGATTATGTTGAGAGTGTCACCTGTCTTGGAGAGGATATATTCGAACATATTGCCCAGGAACTGCAGTGCCACGTCCTTGAACGCCAGTGTCGGCCCATGGAAAAGTTCCGCAATGAAAAGGTCGCCGAAACGCTTTACCGGTATGACTTCCTTTGCCGCGAAAGTTGCATAGCTGCGCTGCACCAATGAGCGCAAATCCGCCTCTGGCACAGCCTCCCCGATGAAAAGACGCAGCACCTCGAATGACAATTCGGGGTAGTTCAACTTGCTCCAGGCGGTCAATTTTGCGGACACGTCGGGTATCACCTCTGGTATGAGAAGCCCGCCATCGTCGGCAAGCCCCATCATCACGGCAGCAGGGAAGTCCACTGGCGCCACTGCGCCGCGGGTGCTTATGTAAACAGGATTCATGCTTCTTCTCCTAAACAATGTTGCGAAAACACGATAATGTAACCGATAATCGCCATTTTACACCCGCATTTGGAAAAATATCTGGGCCTCCAGGCATTTAGGAGTAATAGGTGCTCCCCCTGGGACTGATGGGACTGATGCGACTGATGGGACTGATGCGACTTATGCGACTTATGGGAAATTGCATTGCTTAAGTCCCATAAGTCGCATCAGTC
>JAFZZD010000781.1 GCA_017615955.1 Victivallales bacterium | reverse complement strand
GACCACAGTCCACTGTCCACTAATCACTAATCACTAGCATGATAATATCCACAGACATAAGGCAGAATCTGCGTTTGCTGCTGCGGATGGACTTTGTCTCGCTGGCCTTGGTGGTGATACTTCTTGGCGTGGGGATGATGTTCATCCATGGCGCTGGGCGGGACTATGGCGCCCCCGCCTCGTATCGCTGGCTGACGCAGCTTGCCTGGATCATAGTTGGCTTCGCCCTGTACCTGGGGTGTGCGATATGCGACTACCGCGAACTTGGGCGTTATTCCTGGATACTGTATGTGCTGGGTTTGCTGCTGCTGGCAATGGTGTTTGTGAAAGGCGCATACGACAGCAGCGCCAGGAGCATGTTGCGTCTTCCTGGTGCGAATGTCCAGGTGTCCGAACCCATGAAGGCGGCGGCCTTGCTTTTCTGCGCCTATCTCCTGTCCCATCCGCTGCTGTCCTTCAGCCGCATTCCCCCCATATTGGTGTGTGCCCTTGTGGCGATTCCACCTGTCGCAATGGTTTTGTTTCAGGGTGATGGTGGCACTGCCTTGGTCTTCATGCCGTTTTCATTCGCAATATTGTTCGTGAATGGCCTCAAAAAACGGTGGATATTGGCAATCGTGCTGGCAGTGCTGGTGCTTGTGCCGCTGGCCTATCCACATCTGAAGCCTTACCAGAAACAGCGAATACTCGTGTTTGTGGGCACTCCCTGTGAAAATGCGATTTATGCCGTGTCCAGAATACTTCCTCCCAAATGGGGCATCAAGATGAGGGATGGCTTTGCCTCCTTCAGAAAGGAGCAGCAGGGCGACAAGAAATTGGACGACTGGAATGCCAGGCAGGCATTGTATTCCGTCGGCAGTGGACGGCTTTTCGGCGTTGGATTGCACAAGGGCACGCAGCATACCTTGAACTACCTTCCAAGGGCAGTGGCTCCCACCGATTTCATCTTCTGCGTAGCGGCGGAGGAAAGCGGTTTTCTGGGCGCATTGGCAATCATTGGCTCGATATGCTTTCTTGTGGTGCTGTGCTGCCGCACGGCAATTGTCAGCCAGGATGCGTTTGGCAGGGGGATCGCCGTGGGCGCTGCAGTGCTTTATGTGACGCATACCTTCATCAACATTGGAATGTGCGTGGGGTGGGCGCCTATAATAGGGATACCCCTTCCATTTGTCAGCTATGGCGGTTCTTGCCTGGTGACGATGATGATTGTGGCAGGCCTGGTGCAAAGCGTGTTCATACACAGCAGGAGCGTTCAACCAAATGAGCGGAAACTTCATATTGCCTGACTTCAACAAGGCCTTTTTCATACGGCTGGCGGTAGTGGTATTGGTGTCATTGCTGTTCTTTGGGCTGATATGCCGCCCATGCGTGATCCATGGTGAAAGCATGGAACCCACATACGGCTCGATTGGCTTCACATTCTGCTGGTGCCCTGCGTTCTACTTCCGCAAGCCCAGGCGTGGCCAGGTGGTCATAATCAAGTACGTGGGGCGCAAGATGCTGCTTCTGAAGAGAGTGGTGGCATTGGAGGGGGACAAGGTGGAGTTCAGGAAGGGTGTGCTTTTTGTGAATGGCGAGCCTTTCAAGGGCAACTGGCAGGAAAAGGGACCCTGCGACTGGGAATTGGAGGAGCGCACAGTGGAGCCAGGCAATGTGTATGTGGTTGGGGACAACCGCTCCGTTGGCATTGACGAGCATATTTTCGGGCAGGTGCCTGCCTCTCGTGTGATAGGAGTGCCAGTATGGTAAAAAGACCCCAAAACAAGCGTGTCATTGATTTGTCCAAGGTGGCCAAGTATGCAGTGCCATTGGTATTGCTGATTGCCCTTGGCATCTGGTACTACGTGACCCATACGCCGGAGGCGATGATCAAGCGCCAGCTTAAGTCCCTTGCTGAAATTGTCAGCAAATCCCATGGCGAGGGCAATGCCTCCACCGCCTTGAAGATGCTTGCATTTGAAAATATGCTTGATGACAATGTCCACTGCGACATGAAGAACTTCCCGTACAACGGGGACAATTCGGGGAATACCCTTGCCAGCCTGGTATTCCGCGGGCGGAGCATGCTGGACGATGTGAGCCTGAGCCTGGTGGACGCCGAATGCGAGATTAAATCAGACAAGGATGCCTTGGCGCGCTGCGCGGGGCATATCAGCCTGCATTATGGAGGCAGCTCCTATTCCGAAAGCCGCAACTGCATCGTGCTTTTCAGAAAAAACGGCAAGAAATGGCGGGTTTCTGGCTTCAAGGACGACCAGTTGCTGAAGAAATGAACTAACGCCAAGGTTTGTGTTCACGCCCTGGCAACCTGAGT
>JAFZZD010000780.1 GCA_017615955.1 Victivallales bacterium | reverse complement strand
TCTGTGGATAAAATAAAAATGGCGCAGCCAACGTGGATACGTCGCTGCGCCTTATGCAAAAACTGCGTTGTATCAGGCCTTCTTTGCGTTGGCATAGCGGCGGCGGAACGCATCAACGCGTCCTTCCGTATCAACCAGCTTCTGCTTACCAGTGAAGAAAGGATGGCACTTTGAGCAGATACCCACGCTCACCTTGTCTGTGGTGGACATGACTTCGAACTGGTTGCCGCAAGCGCAGGTGACGATGCACTTCTGGTACTTTGGATGGATTTTCTCTTTCATTGTCTTTCTCCTGATTTTGTGTCGGGGGATTCTATTCCCCCAGTTCCATTAACAATTATTTGGATGTTTCCTCTTCTTCCATTGCTGCCTTGCGGCTGAGGCGGATGCGGCCACGATCATCAATGCCGATGACCTTGACGGTGATCTGCTCGCCTTCATGGCAGATTTCATCAACGCTCTTCACCCTGTAGTTGGCAAGCTCGGAGATGTGCACCATGCCTTCCTGTCCAGGCAGAACTTCCACGAATGCGCCGAAGTCCTTTATGGTCTTGACTGTGCCAGTGTAGATGCGGCCAACCTCTACCTCGTCCGTGGAGGCACGCACCATGTACTTTGCCTTCTCCATTGCCTCAAGACCGCTGGCGAATATGCTGACATTGCCGCTTTCGTCCACGTCAATCTGCGCACCTGTGGCCTCAACAATGCCGCGTATGTTCTTGCCGCCAGGACCAATCAATGCGCCAATCTTGTCCACATTGATCTTGAGGACTTCGACCTGTGGCGCATACTTGTTGAGCTGCGGCCTTGGTTTGTCAATGCATTCCGCCATGATGGCGCGGATCTTGGCGCGCGCCGCCTTGTTGCGCAGCATTGCCTGGTACATGCCCTCAATGTCAAGGCCAGCGATCTTCAGGTCCAGCTGGAAGCCAGTGATGCCCTTTGAAGTGCCTGCAACCTTGAAGTCCATGTCGCCATAGTG
Organism: Victivallales bacterium; assembly: GCA_017615955.1. Next base: position 950 of record JAFZZD010000780.1, on the reverse strand, counting down.
GTCTTCCGAACCCAAGATGTCAGTAAGGAATTCGCGCTTGTCTGTGCCAGTGACAAGACCAACGGAAATGCCCACCACTGCATCGCTGACTGGAACGCCGGCATCCATCAACGCCAGGCTGGAGCCGCAGACTGTCGCCATGGAGGACGAGCCGTTGGAGCCAAGTATTTCTGATGTCACGCGCACCGTGTATGGATAATCCTTGGGCATTGCGCCTGCAACCGAGCGTTCCGCCAGATGGCCATGGCCGATTTCGCGGCGGCCTGTGCTGCCGTATTTGCCCACTTCGCCAGTGCTGAAGTTGGGGAAGTTGTAGTGCAGGATGAAGGACTTCTTGAGTTCGCCGCCCGTGATGTCGTCAAATTCCTGTGCATCGCTGCTGGCACCCAATGTGGCGGTGACGAGTGCCTGTGTGTCGCCTCTCTTGAAGAGGGCACTGCCATGTGCGCGTGGGAGCAGACCCACTTCGCAGCTGATTGGGCGTATTTCGTCCAGTGCGCGGCCATCCTGGCGGATGCCCTTCTCCAGCACCAGACCGCGGATGGTCTTCTCCATGAGGGCCTCCCATACGGGCAGCAGGTCTGGAACAGTGCCGTCCTCGTTCTTGAACTTCTCGGCCAGCGCGGCGAAGAGCGCTTCCTTGATTTCGTCCTGCTTTGCCTGACGTTCCAGCTTGCTGGGTGCCGAGCATGCCTCGTTCATCTTGTCGCCGCAGAATTCATTTGCGAACGCCATCATTTCAGGCGATGCGATATGTGGCGTGAACTCGAACTTGGGCTTGCCAGCGCGGGCGGCCAAGTCCTTCTGCGCCTCGATCTGCTTCTGGACGATGCTGTCTGCAAAGTACATTGCATCGCGAAGCTCCTCTTCGCTGATTTCGCTGGAACGGCCTTCGATCATGATGGTTTTGCCTTCCACGCCGGCGTAAACCAGGTCGATGTCACTCTGCT
>JAFZZD010000779.1 GCA_017615955.1 Victivallales bacterium | reverse complement strand
GGAGATGACGCGAATCATTTCGCACAGCTTGTTGGAGTAGCCCCATTCATTGTCATACCAGCTGACCAGCTTGACAAAGGTGCTGTCCAGAGCGATACCAGCCTTCTCATCGAAGATGGAGGTGCGGGCGTCGTTGCGGAAGTCTGTGGAAACCAGTGCCTCGTCGGTGTAGCCCAGGATGCCCTTCAGTTCGCCTTCGGAGGCGGCCTTCATGGCTGCGCAGATTTCTGCGTAGGTGGCGGGCTTTTCAAGTTCGACGGTCAGGTCAACAACTGACACATCGGAGGTAGGAACGCGCATTGACATACCAGTCAGCTTGCCGTTCAAGGCTGGCAGAACCTTGCCAACTGCCTTTGCTGCGCCAGTGCTGGAGGGGATGATGTTCTCCAGGATGCCGCGGCCACCGCGCCAATCCTTCTTGGATGGGCCGTCAACGGTCTTCTGTGTGGCTGTTGCGGCGTGGACTGTGGTCATCAGGCCGCGCTTGATGCCGAATGCCTCGTGGACAACTTTCGCCAGAGGTGCCAGGCAGTTTGTGGTGCAGCTGGCATTGGAGATGATGTCCTGGCCGGCGTATGTCTTGTCATTGACGCCATAGACGAACATAGGAGTTGCATCCTTGGAAGGAGCGGACATGATGACTTTCTTTGCGCCGGCGGCGATGTGTGCGCGGGCTGTCTCATCTGTCAGGAAGAAACCAGTGGATTCCACCACGACCTCTGCGCCGACTTCGTTCCACTTCAGGTTTGCAGGATCCTTTTCTGCGGTGAGACGGATCTTCATGCCATTGACGATCATGTAGTTGCCGTCAACTTTGACATCGCCCTTGAATGGGCCGTGCACTGAATCGTACTTCAGCATATATGCCAGATAGTCGGGATCCAGAAGGTCGTTGATGCCGACGACTTCGATTTGACCTGCGAAATTCTCAACTGCCGCGCGGAAAACCATACGGCCGATGCGTCCAAAACCATTGATACCGATTTTGATTGCCATTTTTTGTAACTCCTTGAGTTTTTGACATAAGCGACCGCAATTCCACGATCGCACTTACTAGTTAGAAAAACAGCCATAATTTAGCTTAAAGTACTAAAATGTCAATTTGAATACAGGCAAATGCAGAAAAACATGGTAAATTACGAACATCAAAACAAGGAATGGCAAATGACAGAGGACAAAGAGAAAGAACCAGTGCGAAGCATAAAAGCCCATGAGCTTTTCATACTGTTCTGGGAATTCTTCAAGATCGCGGCACTTGTGGTGGGCGGCGGCTACGCCATTCTGCTGGTGGCGGAGGACGTTTTCGCCAAAAGGCTCAAGTGGCTCCGAGACAATGAGCTGGCGGAAATGCTGGCATTGATACAGACCATACCTGGTCTGCTGGCGGGAAACATCGCCATCTACATCGGGCACAGAAAAGCTGGCATGCTGGGGGCAATCGTGGCGCTGTTCGGCGTAGCACTGCCCTCATACCTCATCATAACACTGGTGGCGACTGGCTTTGCATTCATACCAGTTGACAGCCCAGTGCTCCTTTGCATGTTCCGCAGCGTGCGTGCCGCGCTGGCTGGCTTGATGCTGGTGGCATTCTTCAGGCTATACAAGCAGGCGGTGAAGGACTATGCGCAAATGGCGCTGTTCCTGGTCTGCGCCTTGTCGATTGCGCTGTTCCATATTGCGCCTGGCTGGCTTATATTGACGGGACTTCTGGCGGGGCCCGCATATTGCCTGCTGATATGCCGCAACATGCCCGCCGCAGCCGAACTGCAAGGAGGCGCAAAATGATGGTGCAGCTACTCGGCCTTTACACCACCTTCTGCTACTTCGGCATGATATGCCTCAGCGGAGGCGGCAGCCTCCTGCCTTTCTACATAGATGAACTGGTGGAGAAGCGTGGCTGGATGACCATTGAGGAACTGGGCAACTTCATGGCGATCTCGCAAGTCACACCAGGCCCCATCGGCATCAACATGGCCACATTCATCGGGCATACGCAGATGGGCATCCCTGGCGGTCTGGTTGCGACTATAGCGTTGCTGACGCCGTCGTTCATACTCATGACATTGGCGCTTAAGTCCTACGAGAGGTTTTCCAGCAGCAAGCTGGTACGCGGCATAATGTACGGCATCAAGCCAGTCACCGTTTCACTGCTGTTCACGGCGATGCTGGCATGCCTTGGCATGTCCGTCCTGACCCGCCCGCTATCCTTCGACTGGCTGTTCGGCAAGGGAAAGGACCTTGCGCCCTTGTCTATGCATTTGTGGGCACTGCCGCCATTTGTGTTTTCCGTGTGGATGCTGTCCACCAAGAAACTGGGCATAATGACGGTCATTTTCTGTAGTGCGGCATACGGCATTGCAGTTGGTCTTATAAAGATGAAATACGGAATCTGAAGCATAGATAATCACCACCAACAAAACATAAGGAGCAAAGATGGATTTGTTCACTCGTTATTCAGAGCCTGATGTCCAATTCAGGGCAGCCCCCTTCTGGGCATGGAACGCAAAGCTGGAGCCAAGGGAACTCAGGCGCCAGATCCGCATCATGAAGGAAATGGGACTGGGCGGCTTCTTCATGCACTCTCGCGTGGGACTGGACACAGAATACCTTGGCAAGGACTGGTTCAAATGCATCCGCGCCTGCATTGACGAGGCGAAGAAAAATGGAATGCTGGCATGGCTTTATGACGAAGACAGGTGGCCATCAGGCGCGGCTGGCGGCATTGTCACAAAGGACGACCGCTTCAAGGAGAAGAAACTGTGTTTCGAGATACTGAAGCCCAGGGAAAAGTCCAAGGGCGAAGGCACATTGCTGGCATGGTACACAGCCACATTCGACGGCGACAAACTGGTGAAGGCGACACGCGTCGCGGACGAACCCAAGGGCAAGTGCCGTATTCGCTTCTTCTGGAAGCACGCCGCAAACAGCTCATGGTTCAATGGGCAGACATACCTGGACACAATGAGCAAGGAAGGCGTCCAGAAATTCGTGGATGTCACACACGAGGCATATCTGCGGGAAATTGGCGACGACTTCGGCAAGACTGTGCCTGGCATATTCACGGACGAGCCATGCTACAGCCACTTCAGCCATTCCGACATGCTCTTCCCCTGGAGCGAGAACTTCGAGGCCATCTTCCAGAAAAAATATGGATACGACCTGCTGGACCACCTGCCCGAGATTTTCTTCGACTACGGCGGCGAGGTCTCAAAGGCACGCTGGAACTACTATGACTTGCTGACGACGCTGTTCGTGGACGCATTCTCAAAAATCATTGGCATGTGGTGCGGCAAGCACAATCTGCGTTTCACCGGGCACGTGCTCAGCGAGGACAGGCTCTATGACCAGACCATGGTGGTGGGTTCCGCCATGCGCTTCTATGAATACATGCAGCAGCCAGGCATCGACCTGCTCACCGAGCACTGGAACATACTCAACACAATGAAGCAATGCTCTTCAGCCGCACACCAGTTCGGCCATAAGCGCCGCCTCTGCGAAACCTACGGCTGCACAGGCTGGGACTACAGCTTCGCCGCACACAAGACTCAGGGCGACGCGCTCTACGCCATGGGCATCAATTTGAGGTGCCAGCACCTGGCGTGGTACTACACCTTGATCAGCATCATAATAAACTAAATAAATGTCATTGTCTTTTGTTTCTAAGTACATTGGACTTTTGTAACCAGACAATGTTTTTGTTTTAACAACATTTCCATCTTTATCATATCTTGTTAGGATAGTTTTATAAGAATTAGAATTAAAATCTGCTGTTAGATAACCATCTTTATAACTAGCATTTAATCCTGCTCTTACATAATCTTTTGATTCTGTTTCAAAGTCTAAGTAGTATGGTCCTTCTGCTTTTACTACGTTAATTAGTAGTAATGATAATAAAAGACCAAATAGTAAATATACTTTTTTCATATAAATCCCTACTCTCTATAATATTATTATAGTACTTGAAAGTATCTTTTTAAACAAATTGATATTTTTTGTTTACAAACTGTTCACAATTAAAAAAGTTAAGTTTTTACTTAACTTTTATTGATTTAATTTTATTTTTTTGAACCATTATTACAATAAAGCTTAGGATGAATAGTAGCATTGCTGTTGTAATAAAAACATCTGATGTTTTAGGGTTTACTTTAACAAATGTTGCTTCGATTAAAACGTTAGCATTTGGCATTGTAAATGTATAATCTTTAAATACTACTGTTTTACCAGTGGCATC
>JAFZZD010000778.1 GCA_017615955.1 Victivallales bacterium | reverse complement strand
TATCGTGTCTAGACATTCATTTTTCAGTCGGCAGAGAGCTGCGATGACTTTGCTTTATTCTCCAGGTAGCTTAGAGGAGACAATTGCAATGGCCATGGCAATCTTGACTGGAAGATGCACTTTTTGCGTAGAGGAAACTGAATGAGTGCCGTTTCGGCGCTCATTAATGACAACAAGGGGCTTAGTAGATGATTTTCAAGACCAGGCATTTCACGTTGGAAGTCAATTCAAAGGGCATTGTCACTTCGCTGAAGTTGACAAGCGGCAAGGAACTGCTGGCGGAACAGCGTCCCTTGCTGTCCATTTCGCGGGGAGGAGGCAAGGTGCTTGATGGCACGATGCACGCCTCCAAGGGCAGCCTCACCTTTGGCTTTAGTAAGCATGGCACAGCCACAATGCGGGTGGAGGAAATGCCTGATTACATAAGGTTCACTCTGGAAAGCATTGACTTGCAGGATTATGAGGAACTATTGCCATTGTGCATTGCGCCGAAATGCGTGAAATACAGGGGCGATATGGGCGGAATGCTGTCAGACGATGAGGACATGGTCTGCATCCGCAGCCTGTCGCTGATGGGCAGTGTGCGTATCACAAAGGAAGGCACCCCTTCATTGCAGCCTTTTGCGGAGGCGTATCTGCAGAACAACGACGACAGGAGGCCTGCATTCGCGTTGGCTGCCGCGCCTCGTGAAAAGATGCTGCGTATCCTTAAGAACGTCACCAACAACGAGCCAGTTCCAAAGTCGCTTTGCGGCGGTGCCTGGTCTATGGAGGCCATATCGAACAGGGGTTCCTATCTTTGGCTGGAGTTCGAGATGCAGGATTTGGAGGACTGGATCAAGTTCGCCAGGCGCGGCGGTTTCCAATACGTGCATCTGCATGGCTGGTGGAAGACCTTGGGGCACTATGACGTGAAGAAGGACTATTATCCCAATGGCCTTGACGATATGAAGAAGGCGGTGGATCGCTTCCACCAGGCTGGTCTGAAGGTCACATTCCACACATTGACCGCCTGCATCCAGCCCGATGACACCTGGATCAGCCCTGTGCCATCGGATGACCTTATTGCAACTTACACCTACACCTTGTCAAAGCCCCTTTCAAAAACAGGCGACCGTGTTTACGTGGATGAACTGCCGAAGCCTGGGCACGAGGTTGTCATGAGTTACTCCAGCAGCGGCAACGTGCTGAAGATTGGGAAGGAACTCATTCAGTACAGCGAAATCAGCCACGAGAAACCATACTACTTCGGGCACTGCGTTCGCGGAGCCTTCGGCACAAAGGTCAGTAGCCACAATGCTGGCGACAAGGTGGACTACCTCAGGCAGCGCTACATCGCGTTCTATCCAAAACCAGATAGCCCATTGGGCGAGGCGTTGTCCTCATCCATTGCCGACAAGATAAACTACCTGGGCTTGCAGGGACTTTACTACGATGGCTCGGAGGGCATGGGACTGCGCTATGACGTGGACGCAATGCGCTGGAAGATTTTCCAGAAGGTGGACCATGACATCTTGACCGAGGGCAGCTGCTGGCCGCATAATGCCTGGTGGTTCCATTCCCGCATCGGCGCATACGACTATCCTGTCTGGGGACCCAAAAAGCAGCACGCCTCGCACACGCGCCTTTGCGCCTCGTTCCGCAAATGCAATCTGCTGATGCCCCAGATGGGCTGGTGGGCCGCGCTTGGCTCCACGGCTGTATTCCCTGGCCAGTTCATGGATGAAATGGAATATTTCGCCTGCAAGAATCTTGCGGTGGATGGCCCAATGTCACTGCTGGAGACCAGCGCAAAGAATGGCCAGTGGAACGGGCGCATTTTCGATATGATGACTGTCATTGGCTGGTATGAGAGGATGCGTTTGGCAAACTATTTCACTGCTGCGGATTTGAAGAAAATTGCTAATCTGGACAAGGAATTCACCCTGCGCATGGATGACAAGGGCATCTGGAAGCTAAGGGAACTGAACGTCCATAAGGATAAGTTCGAGGACATTGGTGGCAAGGGTGTGGAATGGAATGTAACTTCAGACAAAGCCAGCCCGTTCCGTGCAAGAATTGAGACTTTGTACGCGGCCAGGCCTGTTCAGGGAGAAAAGTTCCTGGAGTTTCAAAAGGGCTACAAGTCAGATGTCAGCGAGGCGGCAGAAGGCGTCAGCGTAAAGACCAAAGTCTATCCCGCCACGAAGACAGAGAGCGGGCGTATCCACATACAGGCGGATAACAGCAATTCATTCTCGGATGGCGCCTGGCTGCGCGAGGGCAGGGTGTATGATTATCCGTTCAGGTCGTTCAAGATCTGCAATGGCTTTGGCCTGTGGGTGAAGGGGGACAATTCTGGAGCGCTGCTGAACATACAGGTCTGCAATCCAAAGCCATTTGGCCGCTATCAGTCGGACCACTATATCCGCCTGGATTTCAGTGGCTGGAAATACTTTGCACGCCTGTTGCGCGAAAGGGACACTGACAAGATGTCCGACCACAAATGGCCCTACAACACAGATGCGGGAAACACCCGCAACTGCCGCGGCCCGTTGAGCCCCAAGGGCATCGGCGAAATCAACATTTTCGTGAATGACATTCCGGCAAAGGGCTCTGTGGATATTGAGATAAGGGATATGGACTGCCTGGCGCAGGAGCGCTGCGCAATAGATGGGCTGCGCCTGCAAGTCAATGGCGCTGAAATCAAGTGCCCATGCCAGGTCACTGCTGGCGATTATCTGGAGTACACCGACAATGGCGAATTGGAGGTGTATAGCCAGGAGGGCAGGCTTTACAGGCGCTTCTCCGCCAAGGAATGCTACAAAGGCTCGCTGTCTTTACCTGTCCTGAAAAGTGGCGACAACAGGCTGATTCTCTCTGGAAATGTGAACGAGCCTGGCCTTGCCGCACGCGCTGAACTGACACTTTTCACGGACGGCAAGTCATTCGGGACATGCTCCAGAAAGGTGGATTGGAGCCTGCTCAAGGAGGAATATGAGATGCCAAAGACTTTGCTTGCATTGGACAAGCAGGGCGCGCAATGGAGCATAAGCAGGCGCGATTCTCAAGGCGCCTCGCCAAATGACATACCCGTGCTGGACATTGAAATAGAGGCTGTTTCCACAGGCATTGCATGCGCTTCTGGTGCAAAGAGCGACATCATTGATGACTTTGCTTCACCAGAAAATTATCTGCCTTCCAGGCAGAACAAGTTCGCGCAATGCCTGAATGCCCAGGGCACTGACAGAAACGAGAACACTGAACTGCAATTGGAGAAGTTCTGTTTTGATGGCAGAAAGGGAATGTTTGTGAATGCATTGAGCAGGCGCAAAGGCGACAATATCGGATGGATTTCCTTCGGCAGGACATTTGCCAAGCCGCTTGACCTGTCCAAGTGCGAGGGCGTTGGGCTGTGGATTTGCTGCAAGCCCTCCATGTCCAACCTGAGGATACGCCTATGCGATGTTCATGGCAAAACCCATGACTGCACCGTGCAGCTGAATGACGCCAGCTGGCGTCTGGTGGATTTCTACCTTGGCGACGCCACTGGCATTGATTTAAGCAAGATAAGTTGCATAGCCTACAGCGTGAACCACCTTATGTGCGGAAATCGTCCAGCGCAGTTCTACCTGGGCGGCCTTGTGAAGTTGGCGCAATGCGTATGCCTGGACACGCCCACCTTTAGTATCAGGCGTGGCGCTTTCTCATTCCCCTGCAAAATCCATTCTGGCTATGTGCTGCGCTGCGGCGACGAGAGGGAATGGCAGCTGTCCGACTACAATGGTAATGTGGTGCAGAGTGGCTTGGTCAAGGGCGCTGTTCCCAAGCTCAAGCCAGGCAAAAACCCAGTTAAGCTCAGCTTCAAGAACGCCCGCAAGGATAGCATCAGGGTGGATGTGAACATCATCAAGAAATACTGAAAGTCCCTAATTACAACAGGAGCAACATCATGAAGAGACTGGAAATCTACAAATGCAATGAATGTGGCCTTGTGGTGGAGGTCACCACTGGATGCGATTGTCCTGCCACCTGCTGCGGCAAGGAGATGCAGCTGATGGTTCCCCAGACTGCCGAGTTCAAGTTCGAGAAGCATGTGCCATATCCCGAGGCCATTGAGAACGGGACCAAGGTGTCAGTCGGCAAGGAGACTGCCCATCCAATGAGCCAGGAGCATCACATCGAGTGGATAGAGATCATCAATGGGCCATACGTGAACCGCAAGTATCTTGCGCCAGGCGAAAAGCCAGAGGCACTGTTCTATGTGCCGCTGCAAAAGGGCATGGTCATCCGCGAATACTGCAATATCCACGGACTGTGGGAATACAAAGTAGAGTAATTTATCCACAGATTGTGGACAGTGGACAGTGGGCAGTGGG
>JAFZZD010000077.1 GCA_017615955.1 Victivallales bacterium | reverse complement strand
TCCACAGTCCACTATTTTGTACGTCCTGTCATCATTTCTGCCCATTGATAGAGCATATCCCTGTGTGGTGTCTGCGGGAATTGTCCCAGTATTTCCAGTGCGTCCTTGACGAATGATTCTGCCATTGCCTGGCAACGCGTAAGAGCACCGCTTTTCTTCACGCAATTGGCGGCGAATTCCAGGTCCAGCGGTGACAGGAATTTGTTTCCCAGCAATGCCATAAGTCTGGTCTTGTCCCCTGGATTGACAGAATGGAGTGTATCCAGCATTATAAGTGTTCTTTTGCCCTCGCGGATATCCGAGCCGATGGGCTTTCCGAACACTTTTTCATCGCCGAATATGCCCAGTACATCGTCCTGCAACTGGAATGCAAGCCCGCAGCACACGGCGAATTCGCTTAGAAGATGTGCTTCCTTGTTTTGATTGAGGGGTTTGCCATTTCCCAGTACAGCGCCTGCTTTTGCGCAGAAAGCCAGAAGCGAGCCAGTCTTAAGGCGCATCATTTCAAGAATCTTGTCAGTCGTGATATTTTGCCATGGCGTATAACTGAGGCGTATGTCCAGTTGTTCTCCTGAAAGCAGTTCAGGATTGAGTGTTGCGTTCATTTCCTTTGCAAGGACCAGGAGCAATTCCTGTTTTGCCTCTGTGCGGAGCAACATGTCCACAGCAAAGCCATGGAGCAAATCTCCGCCAAGGATTGCCAGAGCATTGCCGTATGAGGCGGCTTCCTCCTGGTTCAGTCCAAGTTCTGCTTGTCCCAATTTTGCGGCGAATACATGTGCGGTGTCCCTGCCTCTGCGTTTTGCGTCATGGTCAATTATGTCATCGTGTATCAAGGTCCAGGTATGGAACATTTCCACTGCCGCAGCCGCGCAGTTGACGCTTTCCTCCGTGCCGCCGCAAATGAGGGCGGACAATGTAAGCAGGGCAGGGCGAAGCGCCTTTCCTGGCTTTGTAAAATATGTTTTGGCGGTTTCCGACAGATGCTTTTCGCTTGTCAAGTGGTCGTTTATGAAATACTTGAAAATCGTAGAATAGGTCGCATCAGAAGTCCTTCTCAAAAATGACTGGAAATCGTTGTTCATGTTTTAATTTTCCGTCTTTTGTGTTATGTTACGTAAAAATTTGCCATAATATAATTGAGTAAGCAAAAAGGAGTAGCAGATAATGATGGATGAATTGAAAAAAGAGTTATACGAAATGCTGGAACAGGTTGGGCAGAGTCATCTGCTCAAGTATTGGGACCGTTTGAATGACGCGCAGAAGGAGCATCTTGCCTCGCAGATAAAGGCCATTGACTGGCCGAGGGTGCTGGAGTGGCTTCATACTGCGGAAGGCGGCATATCCAAGGAGAGCCTGTCGCGTCTGGTGCCTGCTCCGTACAAGCCAGCTGTTCCAACCAGCCAGGAGGACAAGGCATTGTATGTGCAGGCACGTGAAAAGGGAGAGGCAATGCTGGCTGCTGGTCAGGTGGCCGCGTTTACTGTCGCTGGAGGGCAGGGCACCAGGCTGGGCTATGACGGCCCAAAGGGAACATATCCAGTCACGCAACTCAAGCACAAGTCATTGTTCCAGGTGTTTGCGGAAGGCATTCTGCGCACCCAGAAGAAATATGGCACTTGCATTCCATGGTACATAATGACCAGCAACATCAATGACAGTGCCACCAGGGCATTCTTCAAGGAGAACGCGTATTTTGGCCTGAAGGCGGAGCAGATTATGTTCTTCTCCCAAGGGATGCTGCCTGCGTTTGACCTTGCTACGGGCAAGGCATTGCTTGAAGCACCTGATTCACTGGCATTGAGCCCCAATGGCCATGGCGGTAGTTTCGAGGCACTGCGTAGTTCGGGGGCTTTGGATGATATGGCTGCGAAGGGCATAAGCACCATCTCATATTGGCAGGTGGACAATCCATTGATCAAGCAGTTTGACACGCTATTTCTCGGCTTGCACAGCCTTCTTGGCTCTGACATGAGCAGCAAGGCTCTTCTCAAGCGTGACGCAAAGGAAAAACTGGGGCATTTCTGCCTGTTGGATGGACGGCTCACCATCATCGAATATAGTGACATGCCTGATGAACTCCTCTACAAGACGGATGAGACAGGCCTTCTGGCGTTTAGGGCGGGCAGCCCTGCAATCCACACGATTTCCAGATCCTTCATTGAAAGGTTGACTGCCACCAAGTTGGAATTGCAGCCCCATAAGGCCTCCAAGAAGGTAAAGCACCTGAATGAGAATGGGGAATTGGTTTCACCAGACAAGCCCAATGCCGTAAAACTGGAGTTCTTCCTGTTTGATGCATTGCCTCTGGCAAGCAATCCTCTTATCCTTGAGGGCAATAGGCAGGACGAATTCGCGCCAGTTAAAAATGCCGAAGGCGATGATTCACCAGAATCCAGCCGCAGGTATATGCTAGACAAGGCAGTGCGCATGCTGCGTCAGGCTGGCGTGAATGTGCCGCTCAAGGCGGATGGCAGCCCAGATGCCGTGATTGAATTGTCCCCTGCCATATTTGGTGATGCGGACGATGTGAAGGCAAACATTGCCATGATTCCTGAAATCAAGCAGGGCTCAGAACTGTACATTGGATGAACGACATGGCCTCTGACGAGAAAACAAGCCATCGATTGCTGGACAGGATTCTGTCGTTTCTGTTTCCAATTCTGCTCTGGGCAGTCGGTGGTGTGTCCAATACGACATCGAGACGTCTTGCCAGTTTTGGTGCGCTGATGTTTCGTGCCTTCAATTGGGGCGGAATGAAGTTGATTCGTGCCAATATTGCGGTCGCTTTTCCCGAACTTGGTGAAAAGGAACGCAATGCGCTGGCAAGGAAGAATGTGTTTCATTGCTTATGGAACTGGATTGACTTCATAAGGCTTCTGAAGCATCCTGAACGCATAAATGACTTCATTGAGGAAATTGCCATTGCAGATGACGTGACCTATCCTTGCCTGGTGTGTCTGCCCCATTTGGGAAGCTGGGAGCTGTTTGCGCAGACCGTGCCGCGTCATCTGCCTGGCGGCTCTGCCGCTGTGGCGGCGTTGTTCCCGTATCATAAACTTAACGAGATCCTTGCACGTTCTCGTACCATAAATGGCCTTGACATAATATCGCGCGAAGGCGCCGTACGCGGAGTTTTTTCCGCTATGCGGAAAGGTGTCAACGTAGGTATTCTCATAGACCAGAACCTGAGTCCCAAGCATGGCGGCTTGTTTGTGGATTTCTTTGGGCTGCCAGTGCCCACAAGTCCACTTCCAGCCATTGCCGCTTCACGGTGCAATGTAACGCTTGCGAGCGGCTCCTCCATTCGTTGTGAAAACGGCAAATTCAGAATTGCAATAGAAAATATTGGCAAGCCTGGCGCGGATGAGACAATGCAGCAGATAACGCAGCGCATAATTGCTGCGAATGAGCGTATGATACGGGAGGCCCC
>JAFZZD010000004.1 GCA_017615955.1 Victivallales bacterium | reverse complement strand
GTCCTGCATCCTGCCAGCATGACGCACCGCCAGCTCAGCGAGGAAGAACTCATCGCGGCGGGCGTGTCGCCTGATCTGATACGCGTCTCCGTGGGTCTGGAGAACATCAACGACATCATCGAGGACTTCGACCAGGCGCTGGAAAAGGCAAAAGGCTGACCCTTGCAACGCAGAGGCGCAGAGTTTTTTAACGCAGAGGCGCAGAGGCGCAGAGACGCAGAGTTTTTTAGGTTTTAATCATGCTGCCCGCATATATAAAAAGAGATGACATACGTGGTCTTTATCCACAGGAATTGAATTGTGAGACTGCCAGGGCAATTGGCTATGCCGTGTGCCGCCTGCTTGCCAAGAATTGCGATGTGCCGCGCATAGCGATTGGCTATGATTGTAGGCATGGCAATCTGGAGATACAGTCTGGCTTTGCGGAGGGATTCCAGAAGGCTGGTGGCAGTTGCGTTTCATTCGGTCTGCTGTCCACGGAGCATATCTACTACATCTGCGGCACCAGAAGCGAGTTCACTGCTGGAGCCATGATCACGGCCTCCCACAATCCAAAGGAATACAACGGTATAAAGTTGCTGCATGGCGGATGCCTGCCATTTACTTCTGCCGAACTTGTTGAAATAGGGGAGACTGCGGCGGCATACAAAAATGGAGAAGACGCAGGAACTCGCCAGGAACAACAAAATGTATGCGCCCACAAATGCGAGGGTTGCACCGCTTCTTGCCAGGGGATCAGCAATTACACTATCCCAATGCAATTGCTTGACTTCAAGGCATACGCGGAGTTCCTGCTGCGCCTCAGCGGGCTGGACAGGCGTGAAGAAAGCCCCCACGCACAGATACGCATTGTGGTGCTGGCTGGGCATGGCATGGGTGCTCTTGCATTTGGCGCAATTGCTGAAATGATGCGGGGCAGGGGGCTGCAATCCACCTTGATCGAGCCTGAACCAAATGGCGACTTCCCAGAAGGCGTGCCTAATCCACTGGACAAGAAGTACATGGCAAGGCTGTCGGAACAAGTCCAGCAGCACCAGGCTGATTTGGGAATATGCTTTGATGGCGATGCTGACCGTGCTGGCTTCGTGGATGCAACAGGCGAGGAAATCCTGCCTTCACAGGTGCTTGCACTGATAGCGCAGCATCGTCTTCAGGAAAGCCGTGTCAAGGAGCCTGTTGTGATGAGAAACCTGTGCTGCTCAAGATTGCTGGAGGATTTGTTCACGAAGAACGGGCCAGTCACATTGATTGACACTCCAGTTGGACATGGCCGCATAAAACTGCTGATGCGTCATCCCGAATTGCAGTCTCGCTGCGTTTTCGCTGGCGAGCATTCTGGTCATTACTTCTATCCTGACTTTTTCTATCTGGACAGCGGTGTGCTGACCAGCCTGTTCATGATCGAGATAGTCTGGAGACTTCGCGAGCAGAGAAAATCGCTGTCCGAACTGCTTGCCGCCTGGCGGCAAAACTATGTCTGGAGCGGCGAAATCAATTTCAACTTGAAGAGCAGCAACGAGGTTCGGCCTGTGATGACGGCGGTCTGGAAAGCGGAAAACAAGGATGGTGTTCGCCGGTTCGAGGTGGCGCAGGATCCAAGGCTGGGAGTGCAGCGTGTTTTTGAGAACAATGGCGAATACCAGCCCCAGAACCTGCCTGCGCCTGATTTGAAAATGCAGTATGACGGCGGCGAAGAAGGCTGGTGGTTTGTCATCAGACCCTCTGGCAACGAACCCAAGTTGAGGCTGAATGTGGAGGCATGGGGCAGTAATGCCAAGGCTCTTTGCAAGCAGAAAAGCGAAGAACTCATTGAAAGGCTGCTCTCCCTCGGAGCCTTTAGATGACATGTCTGCCTCCACTTGTTGACTGCCATTGCCATTTGGCGGATCCGCGTCTTGCAAATGAACGCATTTCCATAGTCAAGGATTGCGCCAGGCATCAAGTTCAGCGCCTCCTGATAAATGGAACCTGTCCACAGGATTGGCAGACTTCAATTGATTTGGCAAGGCAATTTGGCTTTGACGCGTCCGTTGGATTGCACCCTTTCATGGCTGAAATGTGGAATGACGATGTCGAAAGGAAACTTTGCAATTGCATTTCAAGTGGAAAGGCATGCGCGATAGGTGAAATAGGCATTGATGCGTCAGAGGACAGGCAATGCAATGAGTTGCGCAAGTGTGTGTTTTCGCGGCAACTTGACATTGCCATGGAGGCGGGACTTCCAGTTGCATTGCACATACGTGCCCCATGGAACGAGTTCTTTGACCTGCTCTCTCAGAAAGGCATAACTTGCCTTGCGGGCTACTGCCATAACTTCACCGGCTCTTGGGAGATTGCCAGGCGGCTGCTGGACTTGGGGCTTTGCCTTTCCTTCAACACCAGCATCCTCCGTGGAAAACGTGTGCTGAAGGCAG
>JAFZZD010000777.1 GCA_017615955.1 Victivallales bacterium | reverse complement strand
TTGATTTTGTCGTGGTCCTTGATGCCTGGGGCGCATTCTGCGCCTCCTGCGATGTCGATGCCTGCGGGCTGCACTGCCGCGATGGCCTCCTGGATGTTGTCCAGCGTGATGCCGCCAGCTAGGAAGATGGGGCGATGCTTTGCCAATTTTGCCGCCAAGGTCCAGTCGCAGGTGCGTCCTGTGCCGCCGCCAGAGTCAGCCACCAGCATTTCCGCCGGATAATCTAGCATTTGCCGCAAATCTTCCTCGCTTTTCAGGTTGCATGCCTTCCATACATGTGCACCTTTGAGTGCCTTTGCGTATTCAGGCGGCTCGCTGCCGTGCAGCTGCACTGCGTATGGCTTCAGTACGTCAATCAGCGTCTGGAGCGGCTCCAGTTCCATGTCACGCACCACAAGTACGCATTTCGTAGGCGGAGCCGCCTGAAACAGGCATGCCGCCTGTTCTGGCGTGACCTGCCTTTTTGAGCCAGGCACGATGATCGCCCCGATGAAGTCTGCACCAGCTTCTGCCGCGCAACGCACGTCCTCCACCCTGGTCATGCCGCAGATTTTCAGCATCATTGCAGCAGCTCCTTCAGCGCCTGGCCTGGATGCGCCGCTCGCATTAGTGTTTCGCCTATGAGGAAGCCTCTTGCCCCCGCAGCCTGAAGTGCATGGATGTCATCCGCATTCCTTATTGCGCTTTCCGCGATGGCGATGGACGTGCTTGGAATCTTGGCGATGAGCGCAGCGGAGGTTTCCAGCGAGGTTTCGAAGGACTTGAGGTTTCTGGCATTGACGCCCACCAGGTCCGCCTGCACTGCAATTACAAGCTCCGCCTCCGTATGCGCCTCGCCAAGCACCGCCAGGTTCAGCGAATGTGCGAAGTCCAGCAGTTCCTTGAAGCGCTCTGGTGAGAGCATAGCCGCGATGAGGAGCACGCATGACGCGCCCAGCAGCTTTGCCTCAAGGATCTGGTATTCGTCGAAGATGAAGTCCTTGCGCAGCAGCGGAATGTCCACCGCCTTTGCGGCGATGGAGAGATTCTCCTCGCTGCCAAGGAAGTAGTTTGGCTCGGTCAGCACCGAGAGTGCGGCTGCGCCGTTCTGGGCCAGTTCCAATGCCAATTGCTGAACATCCAGGTTCGGGCGAATGAGACCTTTGGAGGGCGAGGCCTTCTTGATTTCAGCGATGATATGTGTGCCTGGCCCTAGAAAGGCTGGTGCCATGGCAGGACGCGCAGGCACGTCCTGCGCCAGTTTCGCCAGCACATCCAGTGGCGCCCTTTGCTTTCTCTCATCCAGGCGGGGGCGCAGTTTCTCAACTATTTCAGAAAGTATGTTCATGCCTTGCTTGCCTCCACCATGGCCTGCATTTTCTGTAATGCTTTGCCAGAGGCAATGGACTGCCTTGCCAGAGCAACGCATTTCTGCATGTCATCAGCTAGTCCCGCCACCTGGCAGGTGGCCGCAGCATTCAAGAGCACCATTCCGCATTTGGCGGTATTGTCCTTGCCCTCCAGAATGTTCTTCAAAATAACCGCGTTTTCGGCAGAAGTGCCGCCGGCAATGCTGCCTTGCGTCTCCTCTGGATGCAGCAGTTCCTCTGGTTGGAATGTGCCGTATGCGATGTTGCCGGTGTCAAGTTGCGCATAGTCCGTTGGCGCAACGGATGAGATTTCGTCCAGCCCGTCCCTGCTATGCACGACAAGGGCTTTTTTCATGCCAAGTTTCTTCAGTGTCTCTGCGAAGAGTGGCAGAAGTTTTTTGTCCCATACGCCCAATACTATGCCTTCCGCGTTGGCTGGGTTGGTGAGTGGACCCAGCAGATTGAATATGGTGTGGATGCCCAGTGCCTTGCGCAGTGGGGCGACCTTTCCCATCACTGGGTGGAGATTCCTGGCAAAAAGGAAGCCAATGCCATTGTCCCGTATGGACTGCTCAACTTTTTCAGGTGCAACATCCAGGTTGTATCCCAGTTCTGCCAGCACATCCGCCGCCCCGCTTTTGCCGGAGACCGCCCTGTTGCCGTGCTTCGCTATGGTGGCGCCAGCGCCAGCCGCCACAAATGCCGCCGTCGTGGAGACATTGAAGGAGGCACCACCGTCGCCGCCTGTGCCCACTACGTCCACGCAGGGCTTGCCTACATTTATCGGCCTTACATTTGCCCGCAGATAGCGCGCCGCGCCTGTCAGTTCAGCCACGCTTTCCCCTTTGATCTCC
Source organism: Victivallales bacterium (assembly GCA_017615955.1). The sequence goes on along the minus strand of JAFZZD010000777.1, from coordinate 298 downwards.
AGCGCGGCAAGCAGTGCGCCCGCCTGCGCATAGTTGTCGGTTTCCGCCAGCTTTGCCAGCATATCCGCCGCCTCTCCTTCCGTCAAGTCGTTACCATTCATTATCTTGCAAAGTAATGCTTTCATAATGCAACTCCTGTTTTTGTTATGCCTTCGATGTGAGCGCCGAAGCGGCGCTCACTCAAGTTGGCCAACTTATGTGCTTTCGTCTGTTGGAAAACTGCACAGGTTGGCCAACCTGTGCAAAGATACCTGAAGCTTGCCTTGCAGGTTGCCAACCTGTGCGAAGATATCTGAAG
>JAFZZD010000776.1 GCA_017615955.1 Victivallales bacterium | reverse complement strand
CAGGGTGAAAGGCACGGTCTTGTCCGCCTGCTTTGAGAGTATGACATTGGGGCGGTACGGCCTGTCGAATTCCAGGGTGCAAGGCGCAAGGTTCAGGAACAGCTCCCTTTCCTCGTGGAAGACGATGCCCTCCTTGTCAACCATGCTGATTGCGATTGTGTATTTGCCTGAGTCCTTGATTCCTGTGGCGAACTTGTACTCTCCGTTGCCCTGCCCGTCAAGGACAATCTGGTTTGCATCGTAGGATATGAGCTTGCCTTCCTTGACAATTTTGGAGACCAGATAGAGCTTTCTGCTTGGAGCCCCTTTGACTTTGGAAGCAAGGAATGGCATTGCATCGGAGGGGCGCACATTGAACTTGACTTCGTCCAGACTCAGCGTGTATCGTTTTTCGTCTATCGCCAGGCCGCAGATTCTATTGTATTTTTCCAGGCTTGAATAAACGGGCATTCTACCCCAGGTGCTTATCTCCACATCCGGGTTTTCACGTCCCACGTTCAGATGCCAGACATTGCCTTCGGGATTCGGAAATGCGGCGAATGGAATGAAAATCTCGCTTTGCCATCCATTCTGATTCAAGGCCGAGACAGCGCGCCATGGGCCATTCCACTTGGCATTGCCAATGGTGGCCTTGATGTGATTTTCAAACATCGAACCAGAGGCATTGACCACGAACTGGTAGTATTCCCGAACATTGTGGTCCACATTGATTTCACTCTCGGGCACGACGAATATTTCAATGCAGTCATCACACCATACGTCGCCGTCGTGAGGGCGCTGCTCTGTCTGCACCTTGCTGTCCTGGCATTCCACCGCCAGATAAAGTCCGCTTTTTCCCTGCAATATCTTGAAGCGGGTCTTTTCCTTTGCAGGGACGCCAGTCTTGAGCGTGGTGAAGTCCTCCCGCCAGGGGACATCCTGCCAGCAGGCATCGGAAAATTCACCGTCCACAAGGGGCACATCCTGCGTCACCTCCAGTTTGACATCCTGCGCAGCAAAAAGCAGAGCCGAGGCGAAAACGGACAATATTGCAAGGATTCTCATCGTATGACCTCCTTCTCGTAGATGGCCACTATCTCAGCCTGCTCAAGGACCTTGTCGTAGATGCGTACATTGTCCAGCGCGCCCTTAAGCGGATACGCCATGCCGCCTTTATAGGAGCCGAATGTGAACATCTTCTTTCCAGCGGTAAGGGTTATTTCCTTTTTCATGGCCTCTTTGCCGTTGATGTAAATTTTAAGCTCGCTTCCGCTGTACGTCATTGAAATGAAGAACCATTCATCCTTGGGGATTATTATTTTAGTGCCGACCACCGCAGCCTGGTGAGTGGTGCCGTCTCCAGTGATCACACGCAACTGGTTGTAATAGTATGTGATTCTGAAGCCAGGACCATTGTCCGCGCCGTTGCCGACTAAGTCCCTGAAATACTTGTAATCCACCTTTGGATCCAGCTTGAGCCACATGTCGATGGTGAACGGCTTGGTGAAGGTCTCTGGCTCGATTGCCGTGCTGGCGCCGCCCGCCTTGTTGTTCTTGTATCCGCCGCCTAT
>JAFZZD010000775.1 GCA_017615955.1 Victivallales bacterium | reverse complement strand
CTCTGCGTCTCTGCGCCTCTGCGTCTCTGCGTTAAAAACAAGAGGCTCTGCGCCTCTAGAAACGGAAGTCGCGTTGGCCGTTTTCGATTTCTTTGAGGTGCCGTTTGGTGATTTCGCGGATTTTCTCTGTTGGAATCTTGTCGATTTCGGCCTCGATGAGTTTTTCGCCGATTGCGCGTGTCTCTGGCGAGGCGTAGTCCATCAGGTATTCCTTCAGTGTCATCAGTGCGTTGGGATGGCAGCAATCCTGGATTTTGCCTGCCTTGCAGAGTGCCATGAAGCGGTCGCCAGTGCGCCCCTCGCGGTAGCAGGCGGTGCAGAAGCTGGGGATGTAGCCCATCTGCATAAGCCAGCGTGCCACTTCGTCCAGTGTGCGCCTGTCATTAACGTCGAACTGTGCGGACTCCTCGGCGTCTGGCACATCGTCTGCATAGCCGCCGACGCTGGTCTTGGAGCCGCCGCTGATCTGTGAGATGCCCAGGTGCAGCACGCGTTCCCTGGATTTTTGGCTTTCCCTGGTGGAGACGATCATGCCCGTGTATGGCACCGCCACTCTGATGCAGGCGACGATTTTGGCGAACTGCTCGTCATCAATGCCGTTTTTGAAGGAATCGGGGTCGATGTCATCTGCCGCGCGTAGGCGAGGCACGGAAATGGTGTGTGGCCCTACGCCGAAGGCTGCCTCCAGATGCTCCGCGTGCATAAGAAGTGCTGCGAATTCATAGCGGTAGCGCTCAAGGCCGAACAGCACGCCAAGTCCCACGTCGTCGATGCCCGCCTCCATGGCTCTGTCCATTGCCTCGGTGTGGTAGCAATAGTCGTGCTTGGGGCCAGTGGGGTGCAGGATTTCGTAGCTTTCCTTGTGGTATGTCTCCTGGAAGAGTATGTATGTGCCGATGCCGGCGTCCTTGAGTTTCTTGTAGTTTTCCACGGTGGTGGCTGCGATGTTCACGTTCACGCGGCGGATTGCGCCGTTCTTGTGCTTGACGCTGTAGATGGTCTTGATTGCGTCCAGGATGTATTCAATGGGATTTTCCACGGGATGCTCGCCACTTTCGATGGCGAGGCGCTTGTGTCCCATGTCCTGCAACGCGATGACTTCCTTGCGTATTTCGTCCATGCTGAGCTTTTTGCGCGGGATGTGCTTGTTCTTCAGGTGGTATGGGCAGTAGAGGCAGCCATTCACGCAGTAGTTGGAGAGGTACAATGGCGCGAAGAACACGATGCGGTTGCCGTAGAAGTCCTTCTTGATCTGCTCAGCCAGGGCGTATATCTCCTGGACTTTCTCTGGAATGTCGCAGTCCAGCAGAACGGCTGCTTCCCTGTGGGACAGTCCCTTCTCCAGTTTCGCCTTGGCGATGATCTGGTCAATTAGTTCCACATTGCGCTTGTTCTTCTCAGCGTAGTCCAGAGTGGCCAGCACTTCCTCGTGGTTGATGAATTCCTCTGCCTTGTGTGATTTGGGGTCGTAGATCATTTTTCACCTCTGTTTGTTGTGTTTATATGGAAAATGGCATGCGTTTCGTTTCGACGGCGGGGACGCCGTCGTTACTACCATTTCGACGGCGGGGACGCCGTCGTTACTACTATTTCGACGGCGGGGACGCCGTCGTTACTGCGGGGCATCGCCCCTGTCTATGGAAATGCAACAGTCGATTTTTGCTAACTCTTTGGAGAGTTGTGCAAGTCCCTCAGCCGCCTCAAGGCCAGTGTTTGCCTTGTTGTCGTAAAGGGAGTACTTATTGCGCTGGCTGGCAGGGGACAGGTTTGGCATCACCACGTTCGCGCCTGACTGTATGCCCATCAGGCGTCCCTCTGGATGCAGTGTTGCAAGTGCCGTCGTTGCTGGTAGCAGCACTTTGGGCAGCATAAGCCGCACCAGAGCCAGCATCTTCAGGGTTTCCTGGACGGAGCCTGCTGGCATTGCCGCAAATGGCGTGGCATGGTGCGGTATGAATGGACCCAGCCCCACCATGTGAGGGCGGAAGTCCTGTATGAAGAACAGGTCCTGCGCCAGGCATTCAGGTGTCTGGTATGGAGAGCCTATCATCATTCCACAGCCCACCTGGAAGCCAAGTTCCTTGAGG
>JAFZZD010000774.1 GCA_017615955.1 Victivallales bacterium | reverse complement strand
CTCTGCGTCTCTGCGTTAAAATATCTGCGCCTCTGCGTTTATTTTGTGGCTTTTGTCAGGCGCAGTTTTGCGATGCGGTGCATTTGCATTTCCATGACCTGTATTTTATAGCCGCGGAATTCGACTGCGTCGCCTGTTTCGGGGATGTGCTGGAGCAAGTCCAGCACCAGTCCTGCCGCAGTGGAGAAGCCATCGTTATTGATGTCGAAGCCGAAGAGCAGCTCCAGTTCCCGTATGTCAATGCGTCCGTCGCACTCGTATGTGTCATTGTCGATCTTGGAGATCATCAGGCGTGCCTGGTTCTGGTTGCGCTTGTCGGCAATGCCGCCCACCAGCATTGCGATGAGGTCCTCTGCTGTGATGACGCCAGTCATGCCGCCGTATTCGTCAACCACCACGGCCATGGGGCCAGCACCATTGCGGAAGTCCTCCAGCAGCGAGCTGATGGACTTGGTTTCAGGCACATACAGCACATTTCTGTCCACCAGGTCCCTGATGCGCACTTTGCTGAGTTCGGAATAGGTGGAGGTCTCGTAGTCCTCTGTGCGGAACATGCAGTCCCTCAGGCTGACGACGCCCACGATCTCGTCGATGCGGCTGCCATAGACGGGGAAGCGGGTGAAGCCAGTTACCGCCGCCAGGTGCTCCACATCCGCCACGCTGGAGTTCAGCGGCAGGGACTTAACATTGTAGAGCGGCACCATTATGCTGACGACAGTGCTGTTCTCCAGGCTGAGCACCGTGTTCATTATCTGTTCCGCTTCCCGTGGAATGAGACCCTGGTCAGCGGCCACCGAGGCAATGAGCCTCAGGTCATCCCTGCTGACATTGGCGGCGGCTGTTTCCCTGCGGTTGCCAATGCGCCTTGTTATGTAGGAGGATATTCTATCCAGCACGGCGACTGGATATTTTAGGATCAGGCTGGCCACGGACAGTATGCCCGCCAATGCCAGTGTGAGTTCGTTCGCCCTGCTGCGGCCGATTGCCTTTGGTATGAATTCCGAGAACAGCAGCAATGTGGGTGCTGTCATGAGTGCTGTCACCAGGCTTTGCACGTCCGTGCTGGCACCAGTAAGTTGACGCAGTTTCATTCCGAATGAAGAATGGACGATTGCCAGTGCGATGCTTGCGTTGACCAGCGTCGTGATTGTGACGTGAATCAGGTTTGTGCCTAGCAGGATTGTGCAGAAGAAGTTGCTTGCTTTCGCCATCAGGCTGCTTGCCTTTGCCGCATTCTTGTTGCCTTGCTCCACTTGGTCTTTCAGCCAGACTCGGTCAACGGAAGTATATGCGGTCTCGATGCAGCAGAACAGGGCCGCCAGGAAATAGAGCAGCAAAAGCACTATGACAAGAAGGAATGTGCTCATTGACGCACCTCCTTTTTAGGCGCGGGCGGCGTGATTCTGACCTTGCAGATCCTGCTTCCCTGCATGCGCAGCACGGTGAGTACTGTGCCATCATCCAGTTTCACGCTGGAACCTGACTTGGGCACCGTTCCCATTTCCTCCATGATAAGCCCTGCCAGTGTGTCCGATTCACCTTCCTCGTTCTCGAATGCCTCGCCCAGTTTCTGGTGCAGGGTTCTTAGATGCGCATGGCCGTTGGCGATGAAAGTGCCGTTGTCTGTTTTGTACAGCGTGTCTTCATTGTCATATTTTGATGTGACTTTGCCCAGCAGTTCCTCCATGATGTCATTCAGCGTGACAATGCCTGAAATGCCTCCGTACTCGTCCACCACGATGCCGAAGCTGGCTGCTTTGCGCCGCATGTCATAGAGCAGCGCATCGATCTTTGCCGTTTCAGGCACGTAGTAGGGCTTTGACACTGGCAGCTGATTGGGCGAGGCGTTTTCAATGCTGTCCTTGAATGCCTTGAGCGGCTTGTTCATTTCGGGTTTGCCGCGCCAGAAGGGCAGGGACATGAGAGAGAACACGCCCCACACGCTGTCATAGTCCCCTGAATATACGGGGAAGAGGGAATGCCTTTTCTCCATGGCGATGGAGAATGCGTCGCTGACGGAGATTTCATCGGATAGCATTGTCACGTCCAGCCTGTGCGTCATGACTTCCTTGACGGTGATGCCGCTGATCTCCACAGTGCCTGACAGTATCTTATGCTCGCTATTGTCAGTGGCACCTGCCTCCTGGCCTGCGGAAATCGTGGCGAGAAGTTCGTCAATTGTCAATTCACGCCAACTTTCTATGATGTTTTGTCCCAGCAACGCCAATATCATGTTAGCCAGGAAGTGGAGCAGTAGGCTGAATGGCTTAAGAATCACATTCAGCAATTGGAGTGGCTTGGCTGAAATGCGGGCGAGTGCCGGGCCATTGGAGTATGCCAGCACTTTTGGCGTCTGCTCGCCTACGATCATCAGCATGGGCGTGACTATCAGGATGTTCAGCAACAACTGGAATATCCTGTCAAGCCTGGAGGCGGTGGCTGCGCCGATTTTCATGGCAAGCAGCCCATTCTGGATAAGGCTGCCATTGGATGTGCTCAGCAACTGTGCCAGCAATGTGGAGAATATGCTTGTGAGCAGCACATTGACGAACATGTTGCCTATAAGTACGGTGCTGAGCAGCTGCTGTGGCTTCTTGAGCAGCTGGCATACCAGCTTGTCGCTGGAGCTGCCAGTGCTCATGCGGCTCACCTCTGTCCTGCTAAGGGACATGAGGGCTGTCTCCGAGCCAGAAAAGAAGGCCGACATAAAAAGCAGCACTAGTATTGATATTACAAGAAACGCCATAATTCAAATCATCGTTGCCAGCCCTGGATTTTGCAGTTTGCCTCCCACACCTTGCGCTTTGGACCACCATCATCTGGAGTGAACCAGAGTTCAATCCTTGCACCGTAGTATTCTTCCCAATTGCCCTCGTAGATTGTGAAGTCAAGTTGGCTGTAGTAGAGTCTTGAACTGGAATCGCCGTATGTCTTGACATCGTGTTCCTTGAGACGATGCTTGGAAAGCGGGATGCCTTTGGTGATTTCCGTTGCCTTTACAGTGAAGGTGCCCGGCTGCCCCTGGTTGCTCCAGATGTCCAGGACATACATCCCCCCTTGCAGGCTGTCGCTTAGCTGGACTTGGATATCCTTGCCTTCCTTTCCGAAATTGTCAAAGCTAAGCTCGGCAAATTCCTTGTCCAGCAATTCTGTGAGTTTTTTAGTGATGCGCCGTCCGTCAACTTTCCTTCCGTCTTTGCCTGTCGCAGTCTCCACGATGTACACGCTTGCCGTGCCAGCCTGGATCCAGGTGCTGGCGGAGAATTTGCTGGGAGTGCTGTACTCTTCGATGTTACATTCATAAGGCTTGTGGTTTCTTGCAAAAAGGCGTTTGGGCGTGCCGAAATACAGTCTGACTTCAAAACTGAAGCTTTCCACAGGTCTGTCATCTTTGAAAGGAAAGTCAAACTCATTTCCGCATCTTGAT
>JAFZZD010000773.1 GCA_017615955.1 Victivallales bacterium | reverse complement strand
GCAGAGGGAAGCATCATATTTGAATCACTACAGATAACGCCGGCATCTAAAAAGCCTATGGGAATATAGCGGCGATTTTCGGAGGAGACGCGAGGCACAAGAATAAAAGAAGCAGGATTCTGGGTTTCTCTGAACAAAGCTGGTTTTTCTGCCAATTTTCGCCGCCCCTCATCTGGTGCAGCCATACGGTCTTCCCTGCATAGGCGTATGCGTTCCAGGACAAGCGGCATTGTGCGCAATTGAGTTGGCGTTGCCTCGACAAGCCAGAGGCAATAGCGCGGCTTGTTGTTGATGAATTCCTGTGCGCCGACAAGCCGTCTTATGAACAGCTTTGCCTCTGGCTCCCGTTTAAGAAAATCGTCAATTTCACTGGCCTCGATTATAAGGTGTCCCCCGTCGGCGGGGCGATTGCCTGCCACCATATTGAGCACATTGCACAATGGCTTGTGCCTTGATTCAATCCAGATGTCAGGCGCGGGCAGGAGGTAGGCGTTGATGTGTGGTCCATAAGTAACACGTTCCCCATCATAGAGAGCTTTGCTGGAAGTCCCGTCAATTCCATTGCCCGCCACGCTGAAGCCCACTATGACACAATGCACGCGCGCCTTGGAGTTGCTTTCGCTGTCCCAGCGGAATGTGCGGTGGGCGAAGTCAATGGCCACGCCAAACCGCTCCACAAGCGGCCTCCACACTGCTGACACCTGTTCGCCCTGGGTGATGGAGTTTGTGGAGACAAACGCAGTGCGCGTGGCAGGACGCGCCGCCATGTATTCGGCGGCCTTCCAGTACCAGCCGGCCACATAGTCAATCTTTCCCGCTGTCTTGTATGGACGCCCTTTCTTGTCGCGGTAGAGCGCCAGTATGTCCACCTTCTGCTCCGCTGTCTGAAATGAGTATCCAACGAAAGGCGGATTGCCGAAGATGTAGTCGTATTTGAATGACTGCGGCTCTGGCCTCTCCTTGCCGAGGTGGACTTCCTTCGTGTAAACGTTGACTGTGTCGTAAACGGCAACATTGTCGTGAACTTCCAGTGGGGGAATGTTCAGTTCCTCCTCTGGCGGTTCGCCCTCAATGAGGTTGACGCGCCGTGCCTTGATTGTCGGTGTGCAAGATGCCTTGCCGATGCTTCCCCAGTCCATGTGCAGGGCGTTGCCCTCGACAATGCCGTCGAATTCCTTCAGCGGCAGGAACTCCAGGTTGCGCCGTGCGATGCGCTCCGTCTCGCGCAGCATCTGGTTCTCCGCAATCCACAGGGCTGTCTGTGCCACGTGGCAGGCGAAGTCGTTTATCTCGAAGCCGTGGAACTGCGCCAGCGACACGCGTATCATGTTGCCCTCCAGGTCCAGCTGCCCCTGCCTTCCAAGCAGCAGCGACAGTGCCTCGTTTTCCAGGCGGCGCAGGGATATATATGTCTCCGTAAGGAAATTGCCCGAGCCGCAGGCTGGATCCAGAAAGTTGAGCGTGCCAAGACGGTCAATGTATGCACGAAGCGAGGCCGCCTGCCTCTTGGCGTTTGGCTCCGCCTTGATGTCCGACAGTTCTGCCTTCAGCTCGTCCAGGAACAGCGGGTCTATGACCTTGTGTATGTTTGCCACGGATGTGTAGTGCATGCCTCCAGAGCGGCGGGTTTCCGGGTTTAGCGTGGATTCGAACATTGCGCCGAATATGGTGGGCGATATGTCCTTCCAATCGAAGTTCTCGGATGCCTTGCGCAGCAGCAGGTCAAGTATATCGTCCGTGAACTGCGGTATATCCACGCTCTCATCGGAGAACAGTCCGCCATTGACGTATGGGAACGCAGCCAGGTCGCTGTCCAAATATTTGTCACGCTTTTCAACTGGCGTGTCCAGAACCTTGAACAATTCCGCTAGAGCAAGGCGTGCTCTGGCAGCAGAAAATGACTTCAAGTAGTCGTGGAACTGCAGATGCGCAAACACGTCCGCATCCTCGGCGTATAGCAGGAAAACCAGCCTCACGCAGAGCTGGTTCAGGCTCTTGAGCGTGGCGGGACTGGACGGATCGCGGTACTGCATCAGCAGCGCGTCGTATATTAGCCCCACCACATCGCCCGCCTTTCGGGAAATCTCCTCCTCGCGTCGCAGAGCCTCCGAGCCTGTATCCACAAGGAAGCGCAGACGGTGCAGTTGTTCAGGAAGTTCTGACAGCAGCAGCGATTCTGGCTCAGCATTGGGCTTCTCCATGTCGTAGAGCAGGAATTCCGAGAAGTTGCATGTCACCACCCAGCGCGGGCGGCGCGAATACGGCAGGTCCACGGCGTAGCGCTTTGCCTGCTGGAACGGCGTCAGCACCGAGCCGTCAGACTGCTGTATGCCAGCGCGAAGGGACTTTCCAAGGGACTTCTGCTCCACCAGCACGTGTGTTGCCGGGATGTATCCGTCAATGAAGCCGTGTGCGCTGTCGATATGAGCCTTGTCCTCGAATTCTATGAAGGCTTCCGGTTGCTCAATGCCCAGGACGCGCAGCAGCGAGAGCCAGAAGGGCTGCGTCTGCCCCCTCTCATAGCCCTTGCCTGTCCATAATGCGACGAAGTCTCTGGCGGCTGCCTTCTGTTCTGCTGGTATGGTATGCATGGTATTTGCTGTTGGGAAAATTGACGGTCAAAACATTTGTCATAATTTTCCACTGTGAAAAGATTTTTCAAGCAGCCCATTGAAAAATAATGAATTCTTGTGCCATACTGGAATATCAGTCTGCCATTGACAGCCAGCGAAAAAATAAGCCTTGACAACTTGTTTATGCAACATTTGAAGATAAAGTACGCCTAATTCTATAAATAACAATAATCGGAGGCATTTAGTAGAATATGATACGGATTACATTTCCATTCAATGGTGCCGTGCTGAACCATCGCCACGGCAAGCAGACGGACACGTCACTCACCATCACAGTCACTGGCATCGCGCCCAATTGCGCAACAGTGAAAGTCAATGGCATACTCGCCACACGTGAAGGCGAATTCTTCCATGCGGACATTCCACTGACCAGATTCGACACAAAAATAACCGCAACCGCCTCTGGCGTTCAGGGCGAGGCCGAGCACACGGTGCGCGTCGTGTGGGACAAGTTCTCCAAGCCACGCTACCGCTTCTCCATCGACGACAACTGCTTCTTCCTGCGGGATCTGTTCCACCAGAAGCACAAGAGCATATTCGACAGCCTGTACCTCTCGCAACTGAAAGAACTTCACGACGAATTCGGCGTCAAATTCACACTCAACCTGTTCTACGAGACGCCAGAGCGCGAGTTCAACCTGTCAATGATGCCCGACACATGGAAAAAACAGTTCCAGGACAATTCGGACTGGCTCCGCATGACATGGCACGCACACTGCGAATTTCCAGACAGGCCATACCAGTTCGCCTCCTTTGACCAGGTGGAGAGGGACTTTGACATGATCCATGACCAGATCTGCCGCTTCGCCGGCGAGGAAAGCTGGGTAGTCCCCACCATCGTGCACTGGGGCGAACTGCATCCATCCGTGTTCGGCAGGCTGCACGCAAAGGGCGTGAACGCATTGAGCGGCTACTTTGTCAGGGACCAGCAGCGCTACATTGTAAGCTATGGGCTGGACGAGGCCCGTTGCGCATACATGGAGCAGCATGACGCAATCATGGACTGGTCATCAGGCATCACTTTCACCAAGACGGACATAGTTATCAACTGCACGCCGATAGAGAATGTAATCCCCATTCTGGAAAAGCAGCTGGCAAATCCCGACACCGCCGAATATGTGGACTTCCTCACACACGAGCAGTATTTCTGGCCACAGTACTTCAATTTCGTGCCGGACCACAAGAAGCGCATTGAAACAGGCCTGCGCTATTTGACCGAACGTGGCTACGAGCCAATCTGGATGCAGGAGGGATTCCTGGGCGTTCCAAAGGCCGATTAAACACCTGAAACGGAGAGAATTGCATGAAAATTAGCTTGAGCTTTCTTGGAGCCGCGCAGAATGTGACGGGGTCCAAATACCTGCTGGAGGCAAATGGCAAGAAGCTGCTGATTGACTGCGGCATGTATCAGGAGCACCACCTGAAGGACCGCAACTGGGAGCAATGCCCAATTCCAGCCGACCAGATTGACGCCGTGCTGCTCACCCACGCGCACCTTGACCACTGCGGGCTGCTGCCACGTCTGGTCAAGGAAGGCTTCAACGGCCCCATCTATTCCACAGAACCCACTCTGGAAATCGCCCGCATCGTGCTGCTGGACTGCGCGAAGATCAACGAGGAAGATGCCCAATTCAAAATCAAGCGCCACGAGAAGGAAGGGCGCGAGGGTCCCCACCCGGTCATGCCGCTCTACACATCGGAGGAGGCGGAGGCTGTGTTCCCATTGTTCGTGGCATGCGAATACAACAAGCCCACTCCCATTGGCTCTGGCATTGAGATTGAATACTTCGAGGTGGGGCACATACTCGGTGCCTCCAGCATAAGGGTGCACATCAAGGACGGAAACGAGGAAAGGCAGATCATCTTCTCCGGCGACGTGGGAAGATGGGACATGCCAATACTCCGCGACCCCGCCCTCATTGGAGAGGCGGACTACATCGTATGCGAATCCACATACGGGGACAGGCTCCACGGCGCACAAAAGGACATTCCCGAAAAACTGGCTGAAATCATCAACTCCACCACTGAAAGAGGCGGCAACATCATCATCCCCAGCTTCGCCATAGAAAGGACTCAGGACATACTCTACTACCTGGCGCAACTGCTGAAGGAAAACACAATTCCGCACCTGAGGATTTTCGTGGACAGCCCGATGGCAGTGCGCGTGACGGACGTGTTCAAGAAGTTCCCCCAGTTGTTCGACCGGGAGACAACCCAGCTGCTGCGCAGCATCAGGATGCCAGGCCTGACAATGGTGAGGACCACAGCCGACTCAAAGTCCATCAACCACATCAGCGGCACCGCAATCATCATAGCAGGCGCCGGGATGTGCACGGGCGGGCGCATCAAGCACCATCTGGTGAAAAACCTGCCACGCCAGCAATCCACGATCATGTTCGTGGGCTACCAGGCAATCGGCACCCTGGGCCGCCAGATTATCGAGGGTGCGGAAAAGGTGCGCGTCCTAGGCGAGGAGATTCCGGTCAAGGCGAAGATCACCAGCCTGTCAGGCTTCTCAGCCCATGGCGACCGCAATGAGCTTGTACGCTGGCTGCGCACCTGCACCACTAAGCCGCGCCACCTGTTCGTGACACACGGCGAAAAGGAGGCCGCCTTCAGCTTTGCGGAGCATGTCAAGAACGAGCTGGGCTGGGAGACCACGGTTCCAGAATACCTGCAAAAGGTGGAGCTGGAGTGATTTTATAGGCCTGTTGCAAAACCTATTTTTGTGAGCGCCGAAACGGCGCTCACTCAAGTTGAACAAGCGACAGGGCAAAGTCGCTGACGTCCCGCACGGGTTGGCCAACCTGCGCTTTATCCAACAGGCGAAAAAGAACAAGTTGGCCAACTTGAG